>JBDIBK010000003.1:0-76602 GCA_039812845.1 Bryobacterales bacterium | reverse complement strand
AAACGCCCTGAACACGTTCAATAAGAATTAAGAATAAGGAACCCCGGCACCGGTGGCATGAACAGCCGCTCATCCACCAAGCCCCATCGCCTCCCGCCAACGAATCGCCCACGCAGATCAAAGTTCTGCTCCCCGGGGCACTTCCAGCGTGGCTGCGCTCCTCGCCTGAAAAAGCCAAGCCCTGCGGGAGCGCGTTGCGCTGTTGTGGCAGGCTCCGAGCCGCCAAGGAGCCGGCCCCACGGGAGCCTACAAGATGCCGGGAGAGGTTCGAATTCTGGAGAATAGCCCGATTTCCCCCTTGCCCCGTACCGTGCCAACGGAGGCAGGCCGGGTGCGCGTTTCGCGCTTAGGGATGGCCGAATTCGTCCACCATCGGGATCAGTTGCCGGTAGACGTGGTGGGGGATGGCGGAATCCCAGTGGCCGGTGAGTTTGGCGGCGATGACGAAGCCTAGGAAGAGGGCGATGACGCCGGCGGCCATCCACTCCGGGTGGAAGAAGCGGGTGGCGCGGGAGGCGGGGACGCCGATGACCTGCATGCCGAGGGCGTCTTCCACGGGGCAACTGGCGACGCACTCCATGCAGCCAAGGCATTCGGCGGAACGGATCTGGACGAGACGGTCCACCGGAAGCTGGGAGGGGCAGGCATGGGCGCACTTGGCGCAATCGATGCAGGTTTCGGGGATGCGCCGGATGCGGAGCGGGCTCAGCAGGCTCACGAGCCCCATCAGCGCGCCGTACGGGCAGAGGTAGCGGCACCAGAAATTCGGCGTGAAGAGGGACATTCCGGTGAGCAGCGCGAGGATGATCGCGCCGGTAGGGCCGAGGTAGCGGAAAAAGTTGAGCATCTTCACATCCGAAACCAGGCCGTACGGAGATCCGGCGAAGGCGGCGATGGCGGCGGCGGACATGCTGCCCACCGCGTAGAGAAAAAGCGCGAGCAGGGTGTACTTCAATCCGCGCAGGACGATGTCGAGCCAGCGGGGCGGGAAGAACATGCGGCGGGTAAAGCGGCGGCCGAGTTTCCACAGGTATTCGGAGAGGGTCCCGATGGGGCAGAGCCAACTGCAGAAGGAGCGCCGCAGCAGCAGGGACATCATGATGAAGCTCACGAGCAGAACGCCCGCGGCCGGGTGAATCTCGGGGATGCGGCCCGTCAGGAGCGTGTACTTGGTTTGCATCAGTCCCATGATGGGGAGCCAGCCTTCCACTCCCGCGGGACGGGAAACCGGGAAGGGAAGGGACACGCCCTCAAACTGGCGGACGAAGAGCAGAAACTCCGTGCAGATCCAGACGTTCAGCAGGACGAAGGCAAGCTGGGTGGCGCGCCGGTAGCGCTGCGAACGGTTCGGGTCAACCCGGCGCAGGTACCGCTTCTTCGGCTTTCTCTCGCCGGCGGCGGGGGCGGGGGGTGTTACAGCGCAGGCCACACTCCCATGCTGGCGTGCCGGGGCCGCGTGTGTCCGTGACCCGAGTCACAGCCTTCCCGCGCATTTCGGAACATCCTGAATGGGGATGGGCGCGGCTCTACAATTCGGAATCGGCTTCGTTGCGCAAGCCCCCGGCGTCGAGGATTCGTATGCGCCGCCGCTCGATCACGACAAAGCCTTCCGCCTGAAAGCGGCTGAGGTTGCGCGAAACCACTTCCCGGACGGTGCCGAGGCGCATGGCCAGTTCTTCGTGGCTGGAGGGGAGGGCAAACTCGTCGCTGGCCGCCTCCGCCCGCCAATCGAGCAGTTGCCGCGCCAGACGCTGCCGGACGCTCCCGAAGGTGACGGCCTGCACCAGCATCACCAGTTGCCGCAGACGCTTGCCCATTACGCGCAGCATCTTCATCGGGATCTCGGGGTGGGAGCGGCAGACGCGGTAGAAATCGTTCTTCGCAATCAGGTAGGCAACGGTGTCGCGGACGGCCACGACGCTGGCGGGGTAGGGTCCGCCGTCGAAGATGGGGACTTCCGCCACGGTGGAAGGCGCGGCTTCAAGCGTCAGCATGATCTCGCGCCCGGAAGTGGTGGTCTTGACGATCTTCACCACACCTTCGCCAATCAGGTAGATGCCTTCACAGGGCTCGCCTTCCGCGAAGAGAATCGCTCCGGGCGGATAGCGGCGTTCGATCGCCAGTTCCCCCAGGGCCGCGCGCTCGCCGGCGTCGAGGCTCGAAAACATGGGGATCTGTGCAAGCGTCTGTTCCGCGCGGGATGGGGATACTGTCATGGCATGCAGGATTGAAACCCACTGTAACGCATGCGGCCTCTGTCTGGCCATCTGCCCGGTGAACGCCATCGTGGAAACCGCCGCCGGCCTTGAAATCTCCCGATTCCTTTGCACGGAGTGCGTGGGTTACGCGGAGGCTCCGGTCTGCATCCCCGCGTGCCCGATCGACGCCATCTCGGAAGCGGCTACGATGAAGTGGGGTTCCGGCGTTGGCCAGATCCGCCGGGATACTCAGGAGATTTATTGATGAGCGAAAAGTATGTTTTTGTCGGCGATCTGCGTGAGCACGTCACGGTGCCGGACCGGGGCATTCTGAGCACCACGCTGCAGATGGACGAGCGCAGCAAGATCATTCAATTCGTCTTTGCCCCGGGGCAGGAACTGAGTGCGCACACGGCTCCGTTTCCCGCCATTCTCTATATCGTGAAGGGGGAGGCCGATCTGACGCTGGGCGACGACGCGAAGCAGGCGGCCGAAGGAACGCTCGTCCACATGAGCGCGCAACTGCCCCACAGCGTCAAGGCGCGAACCGAAACCGTGATGCTGCTGATCATGCTGAAGAGTTAGGGAGCGGGATGCGCGGCCCCTTCGCGCGTCTCCCCTATAATGGAATGCATGTCCACCGTGATGGCGCCGTTGGCCACCGCCGAACAGCTTGCGAAGTATGAGGTCGTGATCGGCCTGGAAGTGCACGTGCAACTGGGCACGAACACCAAGATTTTCTCGGTGGCTCCGATCACGTTCGGCGAAGAGCCCAACACAATGGTGACCCCGCTGTGCCTGGGGATGCCCGGCACGCTGCCGGTGCTGAACAAGCGCGTGGTGGAACTGGCGGTGAAGGCCGGGCTGGCGCTCAATTGCGCGATCCGCCCGGTTTCGATTTTTGCGCGCAAGAACTACTTTTACCCGGACCTGCCGAAGGGCTACCAAATCTCGCAATACGACCGGCCGGTGGCGGAACATGGCTGGATCGACATCGCGGTGGACGGCACCACGAAGCGCATCGGCATCACCCGCGCACACCTCGAAGAAGACGCCGGCAAGAGCATCCACGAGGGTTTCAGCGATTCCGCGAAATACAGCTATGTGGATCTCAACCGGGCCGGCGCGCCGCTCGTCGAGATTGTCAGCGAGCCGGACATTCGGAGTTCCGACGAAGCGTACGCCTACCTCAGCGAAGTGAAGCTGGCGCTCCAGTTCGCGGGCGTGTCGAACTGCGATATGGAGAAAGGGCAGCTTCGCTGCGATGCCAACGTCTCCGTGCGCCCGGCTGGCCAGGAGAAGTTTGGCACGAAGGCGGAGATCAAGAACCTGAACTCGTTCCGGTATGTGAAGCTTGCGCTCGACTATGAAGTGTCCCGCCAAGTGGGATTGATCGAGGCGGGCGGGCAGGTGGAGCAGGAGACGCGCCTCTACAATGTGGGCTCCGGCGAGACGGTGAGCATGCGCAGCAAAGAGCATGCGCACGACTATCGCTATTTCCCCGAACCGGATCTGCTGCCGCTGCGGATCGGCGGCGACTGGCTGAAGGCGATCGCGGCCGATCTCCCGGAACTGCCGGCATCGATTCGCAAGCGCTTCGTGGAGGAGTTTGGATTGCGCGAATATGACGCGCAGGTGCTCACGGTCACCCGGGAGATGAGCGACTATTTCGAGGCCGCCGCGCGCGTGTCCTCGAGCCCGAAGACCGCCGCGAACTGGGTCGCCGGCGAACTGCTGGGGGCGCTGAAGGGGGCGGGCAAAGAGATTTCGGAAAGCCCGGTTTCCGCGGAGCGGATGGGCGAACTCGTCTCTCTGATTGAGAGCGGAGAAATCTCCGGCAAGCTCGCCAAGGAGATCTTCGCGAAGATGTTCGAGAGCGGAGATTCGCCCCGCGACATCATGGAGCGGGAGGGCCTGAAGCAGATCTCCGATTCGGGCGAACTGGAACGGATCGTCGACGGAGTGATCGGCGGGAACCCCGCCCAGGTGGAACAGTACCGGAGCGGGAAGACGGCGGTGATCGGCTTCCTGGTGGGCCAGGTGATGAAGGCGTCCCGCGGCCAGGCCAATCCGCAGGCGGTGAACGAAATTCTCCGGCGCAAGCTGGACGCATAGAGACGCTTCCCCTTGTTTTCGCGGCTTTCCATCGCGCTGTTCCTGGCCGTGCTGGCGGTGATGCCGCCCCTCGCCGAGGGATCGAACTCCGTCTCGCGCAAGACGCGCGAAGAGACCTTCCGCGCCGTCTGGGAAACCGTGCGCGACCGCTACTTTGATCCGGCGTTCGGGGGCCTCGATTGGAACGCGGTGGGCCGGGAGACAAAGCCGAAAGCGCTTGACGCGCCGTCCGACGAGGCCTTCTACGAGGTCTTGCAAGGGATGGTGGACCGGCTGGGCCAATCGCACTTCCGGGTCCTGCCCCCCTCCTGGATCGGCACCAAGCATTTGAGCCGCAAGGGCGTCGCCAGTGCCGGGATAGAGATCACCGAAGCCGGTGGCGAGGTTCTGGTATGGCGCATGCGCGAGGGCGCGACGCCCGACGGCCTTCGCCCTGGCTGCGTGCTTCGCGGCGTCGCGGGCGTTTCGCTCGGCGAGTTGCGGGACGACGTGCGCGCCCAATCGAAAGGCAAGGCGACGGGCAATTACGTCTTTCACGAGGCCGTGGAGGCGCTGCTCACGGGCGGGGCAGGGGATACGGTGGAAGTCCGCTACACCTGTGGTGCGGCGAAGGGCGGCGCGGCGAAGGAAATGTCGGCGGAATTGCCCCTGCGCTATTCGCAGCGGGAGCGCTCGGAAAGCTTTGGCTTCATGCCCAGCATGGAGACCGATTTCGGAGTGAAGCGGCTGCCGGGCGGCATTCTTGCTATCCGCTTCAACCTCTTTGTCATGTCCCTGCTGCCCCGCATCCGCGAAGCGGTGAAGCAAGCCTCCACCGACGGGACGCGGGGCATCGTGTTCGACGTGCGCGGGAACCCCGGCGGCATCGGAGCCATGGCCAACGGCATCGCTGGCTACCTGGTAAGCAAGCAGGCGAGCATGGGCGTCATGAAGTTGCGCGGCGCGGAGCTGAAGTTTCTGGCCTTTCCGCAGGAGGGCGCGTTCATGGGGCCGGTGGCCGTACTGGTTGATCGCAACTCGGCCTCCACGTCGGAGATCTTCGCCGCGGGCCTCCAGGAGATGGGCCGCGCGATTGTCGTGGGCGAGCGCAGCATGGGCGCGGCGCTCCCATCTTATATCGTCGATCTGCCAAGCGGCGCGCTGCTTCAATACGCAGCCGCCGATTTCGCCACGCCCAAAGGCGCTCGCATTGAGGGCAAGGGAGTGACGCCGGATATCCCGGTTTCGCTGACCGCGGAATCTCTGCTGGCCGGGGAGGATCTTCCCCTGGAAGCGGCCCGCGCGACGCTGGACCGCAAGGCTCCGCCCGCCGGCGGTTCCGGCAGTGGCAGTTCTGGCAGTGGGGGCATTATCGTAACGGGAGAGTGATTCCCCGCATCTTTAGGGAACGCCCCGCCGCTGGAAAGGAATCTATGAAACTCGCCGGATTTCCCCGCTCGCTTGCCGCACTCGCCTTGGCACTCACCTTGTTGTCGGGCGCATTCGCGCAGACGCTGGATCCGGCGCGGAGCGAGGCCAAAGCAGACCGGATTCTGGAGCGATATCTGACCGTCACGGGCGAACTGGAATCGCTGAAAAGCGAAACCTCGCGGCGCGACCGCGGCAGAATGACGCTGACCGGCATGGGCGTCTCCGGCGACGTTGAGGTGCTTGCCAAGGCCCCGAACAAGTCGCGAACGACGATGAAGATCGCTGGCATTGGCGAGATCACCGAAGCGTATGACGGCGTCACCGCCTGGGTGCAGGACCCGATTCAGGGCTATCGCGAGAAGACCGGCCTCGAACTCGCGGCCACCGTGCGGCAGGCCGATTTCTTCATGGCGGCCAACTACAAAAAGCATTATCCGAAGCGCGAATGGCTGGGTGTCGAGATGCTGAACGGCACCAAGGCCGACAAGGTGCGCCTGCATCCGGCGGAAGGGTCACCGGAGACCTGGTACCTCGCGCAGGACAGCGGCCTGCTGCTGCGGATGGATTCGGTTTCGAACATGCCGCAAGGCGACATTGAGAGCCAGATCTATCTTGAGAATTACAAGAAGATCGGCGGCACGATGGAGCCGATGCGCATCCGGGTCGTGAACCCGCTCGCGCCGATCACGATGGAACTCACGAGTTCCGATATCAACGTCGAGCTGGACGATGCTCTCTTCGCGAGCCCGCGCGCCAAGGGCGGGGAAGAGATCATCGTCGTTCAGTAGCTCCCCTCGCTGGAGGCATCCTCGCGGCCCGAAGAGCCTGGTTTGACGGCGAGCGCTCTGGCATCATGGAACTACGCTGGGTGCGCTGGGATCTTGTTCGATGCTCTCCGTCCGGGGCCAACTTGCAACTCGTTTCGAACTCGCCGGTCTGCTGGCCGACAGCACGGCGGGCCTGACCTATGTGGCCAGGGACCGCGATGCGCCGGTGGACATCGGCGGGCGTTCTCGAGACGGCACGGTGTGCCTTCAGTTTGTGGGATGGCGGCACAGCCGTCCCCGCCAGCGCGAGCGCTTCCTCCATGAGATCCGCGCGCTTGCCCGTTTGCCTCATCCGAATCTGCTGCCGGTTCGGGAAGTGCTTGAAGGGGACGACGGCCTGCTGCTGGTTTACGATTACTTTGCCGGCCAGACTCTCGCCCAGATGCTGGCCAATGGCGCGGTTCCCGCGACGCAGGCGGCCGCTTGCATCCTGCAACTGGCGGATGTGCTGGAGATGGCGCACCGGCAGGGCATCGTCCATGGAGGAGTTGATCCCTCCACCGTCCTGGTTGCGGAATCCGGGCTCGTGAGGCTGTTCGGCTTCGGCTCCGCGGCGCTGCGGATGATTGAAGACGAATGGCAGTTCCATGCCGTGGATTTCCATAGTCCGGAGCATCAGGCTCTCGAGCGCGTGCGCATGCGGCGGGCCGGTTACCGGGCCCCGGAGTGCATCCTGGGGCAGCCGCCCGATTCGCGCTCCGACGTGTTCTCGCTGGGCTGCCTGTTCTACGAACTGCTGAGCGGCAAGCGGGCCTTCGCGCGCAAGAACAGCGAACTCACGCTGAGAGCGGTGGCCGAGCAGCCGCCGCGCCCGATCGATGAAGTGGCGCAGGGCGTTCCGGCGGAGATGGTCCGCGTGCTGCGGCGCTGCCTCCGGAAAGATCCCGACCGCCGCTACCAGCACACGCTGGATCTGAAGCTGGACCTCCAGGAACAGCGGGAAGACCTCGAGTTCGCGGAGATCCTCAGTACGGTGGAAATGCCGGGCGCGCGGAGAGTCTGGTGGGTGCTGCCGGTGCTGGCGGTGCTTGCCGTCATCGCCTATTTCGGCGGGCATCGCGCGCTGTTTCGGGCCATCGCGCCGAAGCCTCCGCCGGCTCGCGTTGTGCGCGCGCTGACGAGCGGAGACACGCTCGCCACGGATCCGGCGATCGGCGCGGATGGATCGACGCTGGTCTTTAGCAGCGACCGGGACGGCGACAATCTCGATATCTACGCGCAGTCGGTGGCCGACGGGAGAATTCGCCGCATTACTTCCGACCCCGCCGATGAGCGGGAGCCCGCGCTCTCTCCCGACGGCCGCATGATCGCGTGGCGCTCAGACCGGCTAGCGGGGGGCATTTACGCAGCGCCCGCCGATGGCAGCGCGGCTCCGCGATGGATTGCGAATCAGGGCCGGCGGCCGCGCTTCTCGCCCGACGGAAGCCAGATTGCCTTCTGGGCGCGGGCGCTGCAGGCCGAAGATGTGGGCGCG
Organism: Bryobacterales bacterium; assembly: GCA_039812845.1. GTDB lineage: Bacteria > Acidobacteriota > Terriglobia > Bryobacterales > Bryobacteraceae > JACTMJ01. The sequence goes on along the minus strand of JBDIBK010000003.1, from coordinate 68,578 downwards.
ATCTATGTGATGCCGGCGAGCGGAGGCACGCCGCGGCGGCTGGCCGCCAGTTTCTATAGCGCGCTTTATCCCGTGTGGTCCGCCGATGGACGATACGTGCTCTTCCTCGGTTCCCCGACGAAAGGCGCAACGCTGGATTTCTGGGTGACGCCGGCCGGGGATGGGCCCGCCGAAAACGTGGAGGCCTACCGCATCGTGCGGCGCTGGTTTCTTACCGCATTGGTTCCCGATGCGTGGGTGAACGACACCCTCTATTTCACGGCCCGCTCCGGCGAGCGCACGGGCATCTGGCAACTGCGCGTTCCCACAAAGACGCGGAGGGCGGAAGGAGATTCGCAGCGCATCCTGGAGGGCGATGCGGATTTCCACCACGCGAGCGTCAGCGCGGACGGCCACATTTGCTTCTCCGCCACCCGCGACAGCGTCAATCTCTGGAGTGCGCCTCTCGATGCGGAGAGCGGCCGCATTGCCGGTTCGCCGAACCGTTTCTATGCGAGCGGCGGGCTGGCCGTGCGGCCCTCGCTCAGCAGGGATGGCCGCTGGCTGGCCTTCACCACGGACCGGAACGGCCGGCGGGACGTTTGGCTTCGAAATATGGAAGCGGGCAGCGAAGCGCCGGTGACGGAGAACCCGTATCGCTTCTTCACGCCCACCGGCGTTCTCACGCCGGACGGAAAGTGGCTGGCCTACACGCAGTATGAGCATGGGAAGACGATCACGTACCTGCGCGCAACCGAGGGCGGTGCGGCGGCCGTGCTCTGCGAAGATTGTGAGACGCCGCGGGACTGGTCCTCCGATGGAAGCGAACTGCTGTATTCCCGCTCTTCCCACAACTACAGCATCGGCATGGTGGACCGTGTTTCCGGCATGCATACGCTGCTCGCGCAGAGCGACCGCTTCCCCATCCTTTCTCCGCGATTCGGCCCCGGCGATCGCTGGATCGCCTTCCACGCGCTGGAGACGCCGGACGTGAGGAATGTGGTGGCGCTCGCCATTGCGGGAACCTCCTCCGCGGCCGAGCGGCAGTGGATACCGATTACGAGCGGAGGCATTCTGGATCGCGGCGCGCAATGGTCCCCGGAAGGGAATCTGATGTACTTCCTGTCGGAGCGCGACGGCCACCGAAGCGTTTACGCGCAGCGCCTGGACAAGCGCACACGAAAACCGGATGGGCAGCCCTTCGCAGTTTTCGAATCGAAGGCGACGCGCCAGTCCCTGCTGAACGTGCCGCGCGGTTACGCGGAGATGATCGTGCAACCCGGCAGGCTGGTGTTCACCATGGGCGAACTGAGCGGCAACATCTTTGTGGCGGAACCGCTCGCGGGCGAGAGCGGCGCGGGAGCCGCGAACGCGGATCGCCGCTGAGCGCTTACGCTATTTCGCCAGGCCCGTGGCTTGCACCATGGCGAGGAACTTCGCGGCGTTGGCCTCCACCGTTTTCTCCGGTCCGGTGAACTTGAAAAACACCGCACCCCGTGGACCTTGCACGATCGCGCCGATCATGCGAAAGCCGGGCTTTTCCGCGGTCACCTGCATCATCGGTCCGCCGCTGGCCATGTAGGTGCCGGTAAGGTCAACCAGGGTGACCGGCAGTGCGCCGTTGAGTTTGCGCGTCTTCGCTTTCGCTCCGGAGGAGGAGCCGTCGGGCTGCTTCATCTGGCCGATCCAGCGGTCGATATTGGCTTCGACGCCCCCGCCCTCATTGGGGCCGAAGTAGAACACCGCGCACTCGCCCGCTTCCGCGTCGCCCGCGGCCGCCGGAACGCGATAGGTGGCGGCGCGCATGGGGCGCTCGGCTTCAGCGGTCCAGTTCTCCGGGGCGCTCCACTGCAAGCCGCCAGCCTGAGAAGGCATTCCCGAAGCCGGCCTGGGCGGCGTTGCGTTGGGTGAAGCGTTCGCGGCACCGTCCGGCAATGCCGCGGCCGGCGGCGTGGAGGAAGCCGCGGGAGCGCCCGGAGGCCCGCCTGCATCCGGTGGCGGTGTGTTCGATGTGTTCTTGCTGCAGTTGGCGAGCAGCAGCGTCATTGCCACCAGGCAGCCAATTCCAATTTGTTTTCGCATCTCTCGTTTCCGTTGCAACGGGCAGCCGGGCGCGGGGCGGGCCTAAATCCGTTTCACCCAAACTTCCCGGAACTCCACCCACTTGCCGGGCTGGTGGGCCTGCAACTCAATCCGGCCCGGTTTGAGGTTCTTGAGGTCGCTGTATTCCATGACGGTTTCGCCGTTCACCCTCACCCAGCAATCCGCGCCCTTTGCGCCCATCTGGAAGAGGTACCACTTCTCATCCTCGATCCGCGGGTATCGCGAGCGCTTGTAGTGATAGAGGGAACCGGTGGGGTAATGCGCTTCCGGTACGTTGTGTACCTGGATTTCGTACTTGCCTTCGATGGAGGCGGCCTTGTCGCCATTCGAGCGGAAGATCACGCCGCTGTTGTGCTCGCGGGGTCCCCGGATGTAGAGGTGCAGCTCAAAGTCGTCGAACATCTCCTTGGTGCCAAGATTGCCCGCGCCATCGCACCAAAGCACCGGGCCATAGCCGACGAAGCGCACCGGGTTGCTCTTGCGATTGTCGGTGATCACCCAGTTCTTTTCGATATCGGCGGCTTCGTTAAAGAGGACGATCCACTTGTCGGTGGAGGGGAGTTCTTCGATGCGCAGGTTTCGGTACTTGAGCGGATAGCCGAGGCCTTCGAGGCCGATCGTGCCCTGCCGCAGCCGGTGCGCCAGTTCGGGGTTCTGGCGCACGTCGAGGTCCTGGATCATCTCGCCATTGGTCCACACCTGGAGCGTGGGCCAATCGAAGCGAATGCGCATGGTGTTCCATTCGCCCTTGTTCTTCACATTCACCCTGGTGGGGGCGATGACGGGAAAGATAGCCCCCATCGAGTTGGATTTCGGCTCCGCATCCACCTGCTGGAAGATGTTCACCTTGTAGCCGCAGGCCGTGGGCGGGCCGAAAGGCGGGGCGGAGAAATAGACCCCACCGTCGCTCCATCCGCCTACAAAAAATTCGAGCGAAAGATCGAAGTTCTCAAACTTTCGGTCCGACGAGAGCCACGCCGGCCAGCCCGACGAGGGGCTGGCGCAAATCGCGCCGTCTTCCACATAGAAGGCGCTGTCGGGGCCATCGACGATGTGCCATCCGGAAAGGTCCTTGCCGTTGAAGAGCGGCTGCGGCCCGGCCGCGCGGGAAGTGGCCGGCACCGCGGCGAGGGCCGCCGTGCTCAGGAGAAAAGTGCGTCTCTGCATTGCCCTTCCATTCTTGTGACTATCGCCGCCGATGCGCAACCCGCGCGGATCGATTGACGCCGCCGGGAAGATCAGCCTGCCTTCACCGGGTTCCGCAGAATGCCGATCCCCTCGATATCCACCTCCGCGATGTCGCCCGGCTTCATCGCGGATGTGGAGCCGGGCGTGCCCGTATAGATCGCATCGCCGGGATAGACGTCCATGTATTTGGAGACGTGCATGAGGATGGCCGGGAGGTCGAAGATCAGATCGGAAGTGTACTGTTTCTGCATCACCTTGCCGTTGAGGCGCATTTGCACGAGCAGGTTGCCGTAGTTCACTCCGCGGGCGATGGACGGCCCGAGCGGCCCGAACGTAGCCGCGCCTTTCGCGCGCCACCACTGCAGGTCCTTGTCCGGCCCGCCCTGCCAATCGCGCTCGGAAACGTCGTTGCCGCAGGTGACGCCGAAGATGGCGGCCTCGGCCTGGGCGCGCGTGGCGTTCCGGATCTGCTTGCCCACCACGATCACAATCTCGGCCTCGAAGTGCACGTTCTTCGCGCCGGGGGGAATCAGAATGGGATCGCCGGGATTCTGCAGGCAGGAAATGGACTTAAAGAAGATCTCCGGCCGCGTGGGGACGGGCGCGCCGGCCAGATGGCTGCGATAGTTGAGCCCGCAGGCGATCACCTGCTTCGGTTCGCAGGGGACCAGGAGCTTTGCGCCTTTCAGCGGCACTGCCTGTCCGGTGGGGCGGCGGTCTCCGAACAAGCCCCCCGCGAGGAGGCGCACCCGGTCGCCTTCGAGCAATCCGTAGTGCTTCGCGCCGCCGTGAGCGATTCGCACGAAGTGCTGTGCCTGCGTGCCTCCCGGTTTGGCCGCGGGTGACGCCGTTTGCGCGGAAGCGGTGGAGGAAAGGGCGCCGGAGAGCACGGAGGACGCTCCGGCGGACTGCAAGAAGGTTCTGCGGTTATGGCTCATTCAGAGTCTCCCAAACGGAATCCCGATCACGGCGGTCCGCGGCGCGGGTGTGTGAAAAATCATACCAGAGTGCCGCAAATGGCCGGGGACGAAGCTGACGCAATGAGGGGCGGGGACGGCTGTTCTACACGAGCAGCACGTGATGATCCTGGCAATGGTCGTGGGTGCGCGAGTAAATGAAATCCACGAGGCCGTCGCCGTGCGCGGCCAGAAATGGCAGGAAGGAATAGACTCGTTCCTGCAGATGCTTCCCTGGGTAGAGGAGGCCGCTCAGGTAGTGCGCATCGGCGCGCGCGCGGCCTTCGCGGCGTGCCGCTTCGCGGGCGGTCTTGCGCTCCAGTTTCTGGAACTGATAGAGCACGCGCGTTCTGCTTCGCTCGGCCGCGGCCGCGAGCGTGGGATCGAACGCCAGCAGTTCCCGGCGCAACCGATTGAGCAACGCTTCCGCCTCACTCACGGAACTCGCCATGGTGCTCTTCAGTTCGGCGGGAATGCGCGTGCGGCCCAGGCGTTCCTCGAATGCCTCACCCGTGGTGAAGCAATCCGGGATGGTGAGCCCGTAGCGATCGAGATTGCGCGCGGCCTTCCCATCGACCAGGGTGAAGCCGTTGCGCGGCAGAAACACCGGTTCCCGCCCGAGCAACTCCTCATAGAGCGGTGCCGATTGGGCCAGATACGCAATTTCGGCGGCTCCGCCAACCAGGCAGGCCGTGGGGAGCAAGTAATCCTGCAAGACGGGCCGCAGCAGCGCGTTGGGCGAGATCGAAGCGGCACTCGCGGCAAGTTCCGCCGGGCTCCACGCGTGTTTGCCGTTTGAAAACCCGCCGTTGCGCGCTTTCAGGCTCAGCCGCTCGCCTTCGCTCAGCAGAAAAAAGAAGGAGGTCTCCGCTTCCAGATGCACTTGCGTGTGATAGCCGGCTTTTTCGAGAGCGACGCCGCGCTCGATAGCCCGTGTGGAAAGCAGCGGGAATTGTTCAACGGCCCGTGCCAGCAGGGGCGCGGCGAGAGCGCGAATCTCCTCGGCGAGGGGATCGAGAAAGAGCATCCGGTGGCTCCCGAGCAGGCGCTCCAGAAGCGCACGGAAAGCTTGGGCGTAGGTCCGGCCTTCCCGGTAGGTCTCCTCGGCGACCGCGGCGGCCATCGCTCCAAAGGGCAGATCGGCGAACGCCCGCTCCAACTCTTCGCGGCGCAGCGGGGGGATGGGAAGCGACCCCACCGGCCGTGAGGCGTGCGGCTCGCGGTCTGTCGCGCCGGCCCTTGCCTGGTATCGCAGCGGTTCCCGGCAGCCGTCGAAGAGCCAGGCGTGATCGACCTCTTCGAGGTCATGGTCTTCGCTGGCGAGCCAAAACACGGGCACGGAGGGGATGCCCGCCGCCTCCAGGGTTTCCGCCACGCGAATTGCGGTCAGCGCTTTATAGACGGTATAGGCGGGGCCGCCCAGATACCCCACTTGCTGCCCGGTGGCGACCGCGACGGTCCCCTCGCTCGCGAGCTTCGCAAGCAGCGGAGACTCCGGGTTCAGCGCGGCGAGCGCTTGGACAATGCCGCGACGCCGTTCGGAAGGGAAACGGATGGCTTCCGCGGCACGCCGCGGCGAATCGGGATCGAAGGGGGCGTATGTGTAAAACGACGAGAGATTCTCAAACCGGTAGACGTAATCGAGCAAGAGGCGGCTGGATCCGGGTAAGCGATCGTGTCGCAGGCAGTGTGATTCCATACGTCTAACCAGTCTGTTCAGATGAGAGTGCGCGGAGGAAGGCTTCGAAAGGTTATCCACATCGCTGTCCGGCGACACGCGCCTCGCGTCAATCTCAGTGTAGAGCATCCACCCGGAATGCCTCGAAATTCCGTGCGAGAAACCGGGGCGATTCGGGCAAGGATCCGGTCCGGATGGATCTTCGAATCGCGCGTAAACCCGTGATTCCCGGCGCGCGTCTATCCTGGCAGCGCTTCTTTGCGACAATAACAGGAAGTGCTCCTCATTTCGAAAGGATTCCCCCGTTGTTGAGACTAAGCTCTTTCTTTATCGGCGGCTTGGCCGTGTGCGCGATGGCTGCATTCGCGCAGGATGCGCCGCCCGCCTCCTCCGCGACGCCGGCACCCGCCGCCACAGCCCCCGCGGCGAAAGCGCCGCCAGACCCCGCCGACGCCGTCGCTCCAGATGCCGTTGTGCTTCGCGTGGGCGGGCAAAGCTTTACGCGGCAGCAATTTGAGAATCTGATTCTGGCGCTGCCGCCGCAATTGCAAGCAGCCGCCCGCGGCCCGCAGAAGCGGGAATTCGCCCGGCAGATCGCCGAGCTGTTCGCCGTGGCGGATGAAGCGGAGAAGCGCAAGCTGGACGCCGAGCCGGAGCTGCAGATGCGGCTCAAGTACCAGCGGGACAATGTGCTGGCCGGATTCCTCTATCAGCAGCTGGTGCGGGAGGCGCGGGTGGACCCCGCGCAGGTGGAGAAATTTTACAACGAGAACAAAGATTCGTTTGAAGAAGTGACGGCGCGGCACATTCTGGTGCGATTCAAGGGCTCCCAGGTTCCGGCGCGCAAGGACGCTCCCGAGTTGAGCGAGGAAGAGGCGCTGGCCAAGGCAACGGCCCTGAAGGCGCGCCTCGCCGCCGGGGAGAAGTTCGAAGATCTTGCCAAGGCGGAATCGGACGACACGGGTTCCGGCCAGGGCGGCGGAAGCCTGGGCACGTTCGGCAAGGGGCAAATGATCCCTGAATTCGAGAATGTCGCCTTTACCCAGGCGATTGGCCAAGTGAGCGACCCGGTGAAGACCGCGTTTGGCTACCACTTGATTCTGGTGGAGAACCGGAAGTCGAAGACGCTCCCGGAAGTGAAGGACGAGATCACGGAGCAATTGAAGCCGGCCGTGGCGCGGGAGCAACTCAAGACGCTCACCGAATCGAAGGGCGTTACGCTGAACGACACGTACTTCGCGGCCGCGCAGGAGCCCGAAGGGGCGAAGCCGGCGGGTCCGGCGGGCGAGTAAGCACGCCAGTTTCCCTGGTGTTGTGCGTTAAGTGAAGGGTTTCGCGGACCCCGGGTCTCGCATGCTTGAGTCTTAGGTGAAGCCGGGCCGCTCCCGTCCAGGTGACGGGAGCGGCCCGGCAAGTTCTTGTCAGTGGCGATATCGCGTCTTCCTTCCCTCCCCGGTAACCCACTTGTTTTCAGTGAATTTCAGATTGGTGTGACAATTGCTGCCGTTGTGGCATCATGATTGACCGCGTCGCGCAATCGCTTGAAGTCTACCTTGATCTCGTCGCCACCCGCCAGAAACTGGTGGCATCGAACGTCGCCAACCTCGATACGCCCGGATACCGGACCCGGGACATTGATTTCCAGAACGAACTCGCTTCCGCGCTCTCCCGCGCGAGGACGGGCAGCGCGGCCGTGCCTCGATCCGCATCGCCCGCCGCCGCGGAGGTGGAGGGCCTCGCGCTGAACAACGACGGGAACAATGTGAGCCTGGACCGGGAAGCGCGGATGATGGCCGAGAATGCCATGCGCTTTGAGCTGGGCTCGGCTCTGCTGGCCAGCCGCTACCGCACGATTCGCCTCGCGATCAAGGAAGGGAACTCCTAATGAGCCTGATGAATTCTCTCTCGATCAGCGCATCCGGAATGGATGCCCAGCGCGCGCGTCTGCAGGCGCTGGCCGAAAACCTCGCCAACGCGGAGACCACGCGAACGCCGGGCGGCGGCCCGTATCTGCGCAAGGACGTGGTCTTCGAATCGAGCGCCATTTCGGGCGGTTCGTTTCAGGACATTTTTGCCTCCGCGCTGGACGCGCCGCGGATGGGCGTGGCGGTAAGCGAAGTGCGGGAAGACCCGGAAGCCGTGGAACTGCGCTACCAGCCCGGGCATCCGGATGCGGACGCCAATGGCTACGTGGCCTATCCCAGCATCCAGCCCGCGGAAGAGATGGTGAACCTGCAGGGAGCCGCGCGGGCGTATGAGGCGAATATCGCGGCCATGACCGTTACCAAGGACATGGTGCGCCGCTCCCTTGAACTCTTCCGCACTTAGGGAAGACCGTTCGTGACGGGCGGCTCCGCCGTTGAAAAAGCGCTTTTTGCGGCCGCGCGCGTTCGTATTCCGAGATCCCCGTTCGCCAAGCTCGAAAGGAGACGAATTTCGTATGATCCCCTCGATTCCCAGTGCCGCCTCCGGCCTTGCAGGGCTGGAAGCGCTGGCCAACCTGAACAATACCCCCCGTGGGGCCGGGAGCGCCAAGCGACCGGGCGATGCCGCCGAAGCCTCTTTCGCCACGGAACTCGCAAGCGCGATGGCAAAGGTGGAGAACAGCGCGCGCGCATCGGGCGAACTGCGGGAAAAGCTGCTGCGGGGAGAGAACGTGGAATTGCACACGGTCGCCATTCAGGCGCAGGAGGCCCAGATGTCGTTTGAGCTGCTGCTGCAGGTAAGAAACAAGCTCATTCAGGGTTACCAGGAGATCATGCGCATGCAAATTTAGATTTCGCGTGCGAATCTCGGCAAGATTCATCTCAAGTTCTTTCGCGCATCCGCCGATAAACGCTTGAATGCTGGTAAGGAGCCAAACCCCAGGGCACCCGCAACGGGCGGGAGACGGAGTAACCGCGTGGGATTTCGAGGCACCGGCAAATTGCCCGGTGCGTGGCGGGAGCCCGGCACGGGGGACATCTCCATCGTGTGATTGCGGGGCGGCTATGGATCTCGGGGGCAATTGCGAAGGCGATCGGAGGAGGAGCCGGAAGCCGCTTAGGGAGCCGGACGTTCGGGTGAAGGCGCTATGACGCAACTGCTCCAACTCTTTGCCAAGCTCAGCCTCCGCCAGCGTCTGGTGATCGGCATTGCCGCGGTGGTGCTGGTGGCCGGGCTGTACTCCTTCGTTCAATGGCAGACGGAGCGGGATTTTCAGCCGCTGTTCGACAATCTGAACCCCGAAGAGGCCGGGCAGATCGTGACCCGGCTCAAGGAAGCGGGCATTCCGGTGCGCTTGAACGACGCGGGGACGCGGATCTCCGTGCCCTCCGCGCAGGTGGCGGAACAGCGCCTGAGCTTGGCCGCGCAAGGCCTGCCGCAAACCGGCCGCATCGGTTTTGAGATCTTCGACAAAACCAACTTCGGCGCGACCGATTTCACCGAGCACATCAATTACAAACGGGCGATCGAGGGGGAACTGGAGCGCAGCTTGCGCACTATTCAGGCCATTGAACAGGCTCGCGTGCATGTCACCTTCGCGAAGAACTCCGTCTTCCTCGAGAACAAGGAACCGGCGAAGGGCAGCGTGATGGTGAAGCTGCGGCCGGGCGCGACGATGGACCCGAAGCAATCGGCCGCCATCGCGCATCTGGTGGCCAGCGCGGTGGAGGGGCTGCGGCCGGATCAGGTATCGATTATCGACATGCGCGGCAACCTGCTCAGCCGCCCCAAGAAGGAAGACGGGGACGACGGGCAGGAGCCGCCCGAAGCCATTCTTCAGTATCGCCATCGAGTGGAAGCGGACCTGGAATCGAAGCTCAGCTCGACGCTCGATCCGCTGCTGGGGCCGGGGCGCTACCGCGCCAATGTTTCCGCGGATCTGGACATGACCAGCGGGAACGAGAGCGCGGAAACCTTCGACCCGGAAACCTCGGTGATGACGAGCACCCAGAAGCAGGAGGACGTGGCGAATGGCGTCCGCGGCGGGGGAGTTCCGGGAACGGCTTCCAACCTGCCCAGGAGCGGCGGCGGCGCCCGCCCGGCGGCGGGTGGAGTGGTGCGCCGGTCGGAAGCAGTGAACTTCCAAACCAGCCGCACCGTTCGAAACACGGTGGTTCCGCGCGGCGTGCTCAAGCGCGTTTCCGTGGCGGTGCTGGTGGACCACAAACTGCGATGGGAGGGCTCGGGCAAGGACGCCAAGCGCATCCTTGAAGCGCCCAGCCAGCAGACAATCGACAGCATCCGGGAACTCGTCACCGGCGCGCTGGGCCTGCAGGAAGACCGCGGCGATCAGCTGGTGGTGGAGGCGCTTCCTTTCGACGCAACCATTTCCGAACCTCCGCCTCCGGGCGTCGCGCCGACTCCCGGTTCGACAACGGATTCGCCGCTGCCAGGATGGCTTTCCTTCCTGCCGCAGGGGGTGCCGCTCTGGGTTTGGGGCGCGGGCGCCGGCGCGGTGCTGCTCCTGCTGCCGATGGCGGGTTTCCTGCTGCTGAGGAAGAGGAAGAAGCTCCGCAAAGTGACTGCGGTGCCAACGCCGCCCGCCCTGGGGGCGTCGGGGGCAGCCCATGCCGTCCCCCGCGGAACAGGGGGAGAGATTGCCATTCCAGACGGCTTTGACGCCAGCAACGGGAACCTGGAGGCCTTCATTCAGGAGCAGCAGGAGCGCCTGAAATTGAAGGAGAATGCCGCGCTCGCATCGCTCAAGGGGGTGAAACCGCGGAGTGACAGCGAGGTGCTCACCGGCCACCTGATCGATACGGTGAGCAAAGACCCGGCGGGAGCGGCGCAGATCCTGCGCACTTGGCTGACGGAGGACCGCCGATGAGCGCCGCGCCCGAGACCGGCACGGAACTGGCGGTACTGCCTCCGCCGGAAACCGGAGCGAAGAAGCGCAGCACCGACAAGTTCAGCGGCGCGCGCAAGGCCGCCATGCTTCTGGTGATTCTTGGCGAGAAGGCCGGTGCGGAGATCGTGCGGCATCTGAGTGAGGATGAGGTGCAAACCATCTCCAAGGAAATTGCGCGATCCTCGACTATCACGTCCCAGAACGCGGACGACATTCTCGAAGAGTTCTATCAGATGACCGTCGCCCGCGAGTACGTGGTGAAGGGCGGCATGGATTACGCGCGGAAGATGCTCGTGGGCGCCTTCGGAAATGAGCCGGCGCGGCGCATTCTCGAGCGGCTGGCGCAGACGATCGGCGAGGATGCCGCCACCTTCGATCCGCTGCAGAAAGCGGACCCGCAGCAGCTTGCCAAGTTCATTCAGAATGAACATCCGCAGACGATTGCCCTGATCCTCTCGCACCTGAACACAACGCAGGCGGCGGCGCTGCTTACGTCGCTGCCGCCGGAGTGCCATGCCGATATCGCCACCCGCATGGCCAATCTCGACCGCATTTCGCCCGAGATCGTTTCCCGCATCGCTGCCATCATCGGCCAGAAGATTCAGGAACTGGGGGAATACAGCCGGGAATCTTACGGGGGCATACAGGCGGTCGCGGAACTGTTCAACCGGCTGGACGCCAACTCCACGAAGGAGATCCTCGAACAGATCGAGAGCAACGACGAGACGCTGGGCAAGAGCATCCGGCACCTGATGTTTGTCTTCGAGGACATCATCAAGCTCGACGCCAACGCGATCCGGGAGATCCTGTCCAGGGTGGACCGCAAGCTGCTGACCGTCGCCCTCAAAGGCACGAGCGAGGTGCTCCGGCAGCACTTCATCAAAGTGATGTCCGGGCGCGCCGCTGATATGCTGCGCGAGGACATGGATGCGCTGGGCCCGGTGAAGATCCGCGACGTCGACGAAGCGCAGCAGCAGATTATCGAAGTGGTCCGGCAACTGGAGACGGAGGGCGCGATCAACCTTGGCGGCACGGGCGGAGATGAGTATGTCAGCTAGGCTGTTGCCCGCGGGAATCGTGCGCGAAACGGCGCATCCGGGAGACGCTTCGGGCTGGATGGCCCTGGCCGGGGCGGCGGACGGCGGCGGAACACGCGGCACCGCGCCGGTTCGCAGCGCGGAGGACGCGCCGCAGGCTGAGTTTTCGCGGGAACTGGCTGCCGCTCAGGCCGAACTGCAGCGTGCGCGAGCAGAAGCCGAATCAAACATCGGCGCATCGTACCAGTCCGGCTTCGATGCGGGTTTTCGAAAGGGGATCGCGGAGAACCAGGGAGAGATGGACCGTTTCCGGAACCAGATTGCCGAGACCCTTCGCGCGGCGGAGGCGGCGCGGCGCGAATTGCTGGAAACGGCGGATGCCGATCTGGCCAGGCTCTCAATCGCGATCGCCGAGAAGATTCTTAACCGCCAAATTCAGATCGACCCGGAGGCGCTCCAGGGCCTCACCCGGTCCGCGCTGCAACGGCTCGCCGGAAAAACGGTGCAGTGCGTGCGCATTCATCCGGCCGATCGCGGCGCGGTGGAGGAAGCGCTGGCGACTCACTCTTCCAAACGGGCCATTCGTGTGGAAGCGGATGCGTCGCTGGCACGGGGCGCGCTGCTGTTCGATACCGACTACGGGACGCTGGATGGCTCGATCGCCACCCAGTTGGAAGAGATTGAGTGCGGGCTGGTGGACCGGCTTCGAAGGAGCGCTCCATGATTCGCTCCCGGCTATTTGAAGCGAACGCCGGCCAGAGCTTTCTCGCCAGCCGCCAGTTCAGCCGCTGGACGGGAACGGTGACACAGGCGGTTGGCTTGCTGATCGAATCGATCGGCCCGATGGCCGCCCTGGGCGATTTCTGTGAAGTGGAGACCGCCACGGGACGCCGAATCCGGGTACAGGTCGTGGGCTTCCGCGACCAGCGGGTGCTCTCCATCCCGCTTGAAGAGACCGACGGCATTCACCTGGGAGACACCGTCGTGGCAAGGCCGGAGGCGGCGCGCGTCGAAGTGGGGCCGCATCTGCTCGGCCGGGTGCTCGACGGCTTTGGAAATTTTCTGGACATTCCGGGCGGAGGAGACTTTCCCGCGACGCCGCGCGGGGAACCGGAAAGCGCACCGCACAAACGGGGCGGGGCCGCGCCGCCCGAGTTTTCTCATGGATCGCGCCAGCTTTACGATCTCTACCGCCAACCCTCGAACCCGCTTGACCGGGAGAATATCCGGAAGCCTCTGGCCACCGGCATTCGGGTGATCGATGGCTTGCTCCCATGCGGGCAAGGCCAGCGGATCGGGATCTTCGGCGGATCCGGGGTTGGCAAGAGCACGCTGCTTGGGGCCATGGCGCGGCACAACGCGGCCGACGTCTCCGTGATCGCCCTCATCGGTGAGCGCAACCGGGAGGTGCGCGAGTTCATCGAGAACGATCTTGGCCCGGACGGTCTGAGGCGGTCCGTCGTGGTGGTGGCGACTTCCGACCGTCCCGCGCCGCTCCGTGTGCGGGCCTGCTTTGTGGCGATGGCGGTGGCGGAATACTTTCGGGACCAGGGCGCGAATGTGCTGATGGTGATGGATTCGGTTACCCGCCTCGCGATGGCGCAGCGCGAGATCGGCCTTGCCGCCGGAGAACCGCCCAGCCAGAAAGGGTATACCCCTTCGGTGTTCAATCTGCTGCCCAAAGTGTTTGAACGCGCGGGCAATTTCCCGCGAGGCTCTATTACCGGCTTCTTCACGGTGCTTGTGGAAGGCGACGACTTCAATGAGCCCATCTGCGACGCCGTTCGGGCCATTCTCGACGGGCACGTGGTGCTCTCGCGCGACCTTGGGTCGGCTGGCCACTATCCGGCCATCGACGTGCTTCGCTCCGTAAGCCGGCTCTCCTCGCAGATCAGCGAGCGCCCACAGCTGCAGCATGCCCGCGCCTTGCGAGAATCGCTTTCCCGCTACGAGCAGGCGCAGGATCTGATCAACCTCGGGGCCTACAGCAAAGGCGCCAACCCAAAGCTCGACACCGTGCTGGCGGTGAAGCCGGAGATTGAGCGCTTCCTGTGCCAGGAGCCGGATGTGGCGTCCCCGCGCGAGGAGACGCTGAACGGCCTCGGGAGGCTCGCCGCGCTGCTCGAAAGAGGATAGGCGATGAAGTCGTTTCAATTCCCGCTAGAGAAAGTGCTGGCGTTTCGCAAGCGCCAATGGGAGGCGGAGGCGGCAATTCTGGAATCGCTCATCGCGAACCGGGCGCACCTCGAATCGGAACGGCGGCGGGTGGAGACGTCCATGGAGGAGGCAGTGAATCAGCTTGCGGGTGCCGTCTGGGTTTCCAGCGAGAGTGTGGCCGAGTTTCGCCTTGCGCATGCCAGTTCCCGCGAAGCGGTCCGCGAGATCGCAACCCAACTGGCTAGCCTGCACGCAAAGATCGTCGAACAGCAACGGGCCTTTCTCGATGCGCGCCGCAACTACGAACTCGTGGCACGGCTGCGCGAAAAGCGCTATGCGGAATGGCTCAAGGACGTCAACCGGCAGGAAGAGGCGGATGCCACGGAAAGCTACCTGGGCCGGCTCACCCAGCGCCGGCTGGCGCTCAGTTCCCGGGCGCCTGCCCCGGCCCGTTCGTCCGCCGGGACTCCGCCTCGGTCCGCAGAACCCGCAGATGCGCAGTGAGCCGTTCGATCGCCTCCGCGGCAAGCACAAGCTGCTCGCGCGCCAGTTGCGGCTGCCGCCGCTCCAGGGATTCGCGAATGCCCGGCAGCGTCTTCACCCCGTATCCGGTGTAGAGCCCGGGAGCATAGATTGGATGCCGGTACCAGGGACGGCCGGGCAAGCCCTTCGCCAGCGCCAGTTGCCGTTCGGCCGCGATCAGGTGCTTATTCAGAGCGGCCTGGCTGGCGCGGTCCGCGGCCAGATCGTTGAGGTGACGCCGTGACCAGGCATTCCATTCCACGCTTTCGCGCGCAAGACCGTCCACCGCCCGGTCAAAGCGTTCGAAGTCGAGCGACACGCGGCTCTCTCTCGCCAGTTTGGCGATGCCGGCGCGGTAGCCTTTCACCGTTGTGGAAAGCTCTTCAAAGTCATAAGGGAGAAGCGGCGCGGCGGAGATCCGCAGCAGCGCCGTGAGCATTACGTCGCTAAACGCCTTTCCGTAAAGATGACCGGGGTCACAGAACTTCTCATACCAGGCGAGCGTGTCGTAGACCGAGTGGTAGACGCCCGCCCCTGGGCATCCGCCGCTGAACCCGAGATTCAAGGAAGGCATCATGATGTGATGCAGGAACGGTGCGTAGTCCGAGCCCGAGCCCGCCGCTTCCACGGTGAAGGGCCGCGATTCTCCATCGGTTTGGCTCTGGGCCTGAATCCGGGCCTCCAGCACCGAACGGCCGCCCGAGGGGTCCGGCACATCGGCGAGCACCTCGCGCAGAAAGGGCGCCAGATGATGAGATCCGGCGGCGCGGATCTGCCCGCGGCCGTTCGAATCGGAGTTGAAATAGGCAACCAGCTTGCGCTGGAGTTCGGGGCCGTGCTTTTCCACCCACTCCGTGCTGCCGATGATCCCGAATTCCTCACCGTCCCAGAATGCGAGCTTGATCGTGCGCGAGGGCTGCCAGCCGCCGCGGCGCAATTCCCCCAGCACGCGCGCGGTTTCGAGGACAACCGCGCTGCCGCTCACGGGGTCGTTCGCCCCGTTCACCCAGGCGTCATGGTGATTGCCGTAGAGCACCCATTCGTCGGGGAAATCATTCCCGGCCATTGTGGCGATGACGTTATAGATCGGCCGAATGGCGAAGTCGTTTTCGACCTGCAAGCGCACCCGGACCGCGTGTTCCCCTTCCGGCGCGCCGAGCCGGTAAGTGAAGCGAAGCCCTCCCTGCCACCCTCTTGGCGCTTCCCTGCCGTGGAGCGCTTCCAGCAGCGGGCGCGCGTCGTGGTGGGAAATCGGCAGCACCGGTATCTTCAGAATCGTGGGGGCCGCTTGCACGCTCAGCCGTTCCACGCCGGGCACGCTTGCGACGAATGGCGTGGTTGGGTCGCCGGGGTAGATCGGCATATCCATCACGCTTCCGCGCTGCACCCCTTGTGGAGGGCGGTACGGACCCTCGGGGTAGGTGGCGCCCTTTCCGTAGCCGTCGTCGGCGGGGTCGGAATAGATGAGGCAGCCGAGAGCGCCATGCTCCTGCGCCAGTTTCGCCTTGATGCCGCGCCAGCATTGCCCATAGCGGGCGATCACGATTTTCCCCTTGAGCGAAACGCCCATCGCCTGGAGCGATGCGTAATCTTCCGGCGTGCCGTAGTTCACGTAAACGAGCGGCGCGGTGACGTCGCCATTGCCGCCGTAGGCGTTGAAGGTTGCCAACTGGTTGGCATCGTCCGTGTCGCTATCCTGGTCGATCGCCGGTTCGGAGATGGAAGCCACGTAGGGCTTGGGAGACAGCATTTCCAGATGGCGCTCTTTGGGGAACGGCAGCAGCACATCGAAGCGCTCCAGCTCCGCCTTCCAGCCCCAGCGGCGCAAGTTCTCCACGATATATTCCGCCACCTTGCGCGACGCGGCGGTGCCCGCAAGGTGAGGCTCGGCCGCCATGGCGTGCATGTATTCCTTCACCTTCGCCGCGCTGGCCAGCCGCCGCGCTTTCTCCTCGAGGGCGCGCTCCGGGGCAACCGCGCCGGCCGGGAACCCGCGCATCGGCGCGTTCTGGGCGGGAAGGAAGGCGGCACCCAGCAAACCGAGTACCGTGCAGAGGAGGGCAAGGGGAAGAAAATTTCGCAGTCTTGTCATGGCTAGCAATTCCCGGAACGAAGGGCGGATGCGGCCGGTGGCATCCTGAAGAACCAGAATACAACCGCATCGGCGCGGCGGCGCTCGCGGAATGGAGAATCCAGCCTTCCGCGCCTATTGCGGGCGCACGAGCGGCACCCTGGGCGGCGGCGTCTTGTCTTCCGGTTTGAAGCTCAGCGTAACGGTGGCGAGGTGCTTCTCGTCGTCGAGATCCACTCGGGCTTTGCTTGAACCAAGCGAGTCAAACAATTGCCGTTCCCGAACCTGGTCCAGGAAGAAGTCGGGGTACAGCGAGTTGAAGGGTTTGCCCGGTTCCATGGCCCAGAGTTTCCGGATTCCCGCTTCCGCAACCAGATCCAGGCCCTCGATTTTCAGCTCCTGGAACAGATACTGCGGGCCTTCGCCGATCACCACGGTAACGTCCGCCGTCTTCGCCTGAAAATCAAGCTTGGGGTCGAACTTGGCATCTGCCTTGATGTAGCCCTGCTTCTTGTAGCGATTGAGGATCTCCTTGACGCCGTCGGCGACGGTCTTCATCAGGGCCGGCTCTCCGATGGGGAACTTGCCCAGCTTCAATAACTCCGCTTCCGGGAACACGTGGGAATCCACGTGCGCGGCATTCAGCACAAATTCCGGGCCTTCGTCCACCGTCACCTGGACGCGGACACCCTTCTCCTCGGCCAGCGGCACGGCTTCAATCTTTGGAAACGTAACGCCCAGGCGTCCAACCGCCCAGTAGGCGGGAACGATCTCGTTGTTGAGCACGGTGCGGAAGCGCTCTTCGGTGAAGAGCAGCCCCGTTGCGGTCTGAATGAGGATGCGCCGCAATTCCAGCGGGTCGATTTTGACCGAGCCTTCAAAACGCACATCGGAAATGGAGGGCACGGGCGTATCCGGGCGGTACATCACGGAAAGGTCGCCGCCCTGCTCCGCCCACACCTGCCCGCGCACTTTCATCGCCTTGCCGTTTGCGGCCAGGTACTCCTCAATCATCTGGCTGTAGCGCCGCAGGGCGGGTTCGGTGGCGGCCGATTCGCCGTCAAATGCCGGGTCCGCCCCTTTGAGGTGTGCGAGCAAGTCGTCCCGTTCCGCGGGGATCTCCTCGAAGCGGATGGGGTAGAAGAGCTTCGTTTCCTGGACCTCAAAAGTGGCGATATAGCCGTGCTTCGCGGCGGGCTTTTCAAAGCGGTAGGCGACGCTCTCAAACAGGCCGGTGTCCATGAGGGCCTTGTGCGCCGCGGCGAAGGAATCCCGGTTCACGGAAGTGCCAACCCGCAAGCCGCTCAGCGCGGTCACCTTCGCGGCATCCAACCGGTGGCTGCCTTCGACGCGCACGCTCAGCAGAGGGAGGCGCGTTGCGGGGTCAATGGTGTTGCCCGATTTCTCCGCGTGCACTTTGGGGATGTTCACCTCCGGCGCGGGCGCGGCCGCGGGCTTCACGGGGGCGGGCCGCCGGGCCACGGACGGGGCCGTTCCCGGTGCGGTCTGCGCAAAGAGAGGGAGATGCAGGACCGGGAGACAGAAGGCCAGCAGACACGCGAAGGGGAGTTTTGCCATAAAGATACACCAATTGTACGGCTCGCTCCCCGTCCGGGTTGCCGCTTGTGGCCGCTCGCGATCGAAGCGGCGGAAGGAATGCAGGGACGCGTTCGCCTTACACGCTCATCATCCGCACCGGGTGGAGGAAGCGGAAGCAGGTGATTACTTCCCTGGGGTGAAACGGCTTCTGGAGAAAGACGGCTCGGTCGCCAAGGGCCGACAAATCCATCTGTTCGCCGGGAGGGAATCCGCTCATGAACACCAGCCGGATCTCCGGTTCCCTGGCCAGAATCCACTTGGCGAGATCGACCCCACAGTCAACGCCGAGCTGATAGTCGATCACGGCAAAGGCAAAGTTTCCGGGATGCGTGAGCACCGCTTTCTTTGCCGAGGCGGCCGCGCGATGCAACGAGACCTCGAAGCCGAGAGAGGTCAGGTAGAGCTCAAGCGCTCTTCCCAGTTGTTCGTCGTCCTCGGCGATGAGAATCGGCAGCATAGCGTTCTGGATGTGCCGGAAATCCGCCGGCGTTCGCGGCCGACTTCCGGGGCAGATTCACCCGCCCTTGGAACTTAGAACAAGGGCAACGGGAACGCGGACGGGGACCAAAAAATGCCGGTGGACACCCGGTATTGGTTCCGGTCAAGAAACGAGTTCGAGATGACGGAACCGTCACCGCCGTACCGGCGCACGGAGAAATTATTCATCCAGGAAAAACCGCGTCCCATCACTACGGAAAACCCAATATCGACGGAACTGCTCTTGTAATCGCCGTAGTCCAGCTTAAGCGACTTCATCTCGTTGTAGTGTACGCCTCCGCCGGCGTTCCAGCGGCGGGCGTTGTAACTAATGCTTGCGCCAGCGGTGGTGTTCCGGTTGGTTAACACAATTCCGTTGCCAGAGTTGATCGCCCGTCCCGCGTTCACCTCGGCGGACCAGTTCCGCTTGCTGTAACGGAGGCTGCCTTGAAAAGTTGGCAAATACGAGTTACGGTAGACGGCCGCAATTCCGCCGCTCGTGCCAAAAAGTTCCGCGATCAGCGGATCCACTTCCACGCGCTCGAGGGACTGGGATTCGACACGCGCGCCGCCCGCGGAAAGGGCGAGGTCCACGGTGCGGGACAGCTTGGCTCCGTATTCCACGTTGATGGTATGCACGTTCGAGCTCCCGTACTGGTTCGTGAAGAAGAACTGGTTGAATAAATAGGTGACGCCGATGGTCTGCCTCGCGGAGATCCGGTAAGACGTGTTGGCGAGCAGGTTGCCGGCCTTCACCCCGGCCAGGGCGCTCGACCTGCGCCACTGCATGCTGCCCCCGCCGCCGACCGCAAAGGAGAGCCGGGCTGTGCTCTGGTAGCTGAGCGTCTGGTTCGATTGCAGGAACAGCACCGGCGAGTTGAAGAACTCATTGTCGGGAACGATATTGCCCGCGTTTCCCAAATTCTCAAACCCAAAATTCCCAAAGAAGGCGTTGTTCGTGATTCCGAAGGTGTTCTGCGAACTGAGTTGGAGACGGCGGCTGAAAGCGTGAGTCACCCCCAGGGCACCCTGATGGTTCGAATTAGACAGGTACGAGATCTTCGGATAGTGGGAGTAGCCGCCGCGGTACATCAGACTCATCAGCGTCCGGCGGAATGCCTTGCTCCCGGTTAGCCCGAAGGACAAGTCCACGCCCGCGGCGGATCGGGAAGGAAAAACTCCGTCCGCTCCCAGGGTGAGCGGGGCCAGGCCGGTATCGTAAATGCCATTGATGCCCAGATACGGGGCGATCCGGAACAGTCCCTCGGCGGAGCGGATCGCTCCGATTCCCCGCTGGGAGGGCAGCGTGGGGCCTGCCTCATCTCCTCCAGGAAGGTAAACGGGAATTTCATTCTCTCTATCCGGGGGCGTCGTGGAGACCGCGGTCTGCGGCGCTTGGGAAGCGCTCAAATTCAGAAGCGGACGGGTGCCGATGGCAATGGAAGCGGAAGCGCCAGCCAGCGAGGCGGGGCCCGCGTGCGCCAAGGGCAAACCGGCGTAAGCGCCCGCCAACACCCATATCATCAACGCCGCGCAACGGCTGACGGTCTGATAACGCAATTTCTACCCCCAAAGCATGCAAGGATGCAAACGGAATGAATCCCATTTGTCCGAAGACAATAGCTGCCGCCGGATCTGTCGCCGCCATGGCGCATCGCCTGGAAACGCTGTGCGGACGCCAAACCCGGACATTTCGAGTCTGACGAAGGCCAGGAACGCTGTCAAGATCCATTCCGTTTATCTTGAGTAACATGGCCCGCCGGAAACAGATGCTCCGGCGGGCGTTGACGCCAAATGGCCGCTTCCGCCCGTGCCGGCTGATATCATCCCCGGATATGAAGTTTCATACCGAATACCATACGTTTCATACGAAATCGAAGCGCGACTATATCAACATCACGGGCGAAGTGAACGCCGCGCTGGGCAAGAGCGGCATCACCGAGGGCATGATTTTGGTTTCCGCCATGCACATCACGGCTGGGGTGTATGTGAATGACGCCGAGGATGGGCTCATCTCGGACATTGACGAATGGCTGGAGCAACTGGCTCCGTTCCGGGAAAATTACCGGCATCACCGCACGGGAGAAACCAACGGGGACGCTCACCTCAAGAGCATGATCGTGCATCATCAGGTAATCGTGCCGGTCACGGACGGGAAGCTGGATCTGGGACCCTGGCAGCAGGTGTATTACGCCGAATTCGACGGACGGCGCCCTAAACGCGTCTTGATTAAAGTGATGGGGGAATAGCGGGAGTTCCGCCATAATCGAGTGAGGGGACTGTATTCCGCATGCGGCCGGGCCGGAGCTTTCCGCCGGCTTGCGGAAACCGCGCGCGCTTCCACCTCGTAAGAAGAGATAACCATTTATGAAACGACTGTATTGTGCGATCCCAGGCATTGCCGCCGCTCTGTTCGCCGTGTCCGTCGGGGTGTGCGCGCAGGAACTTCCGGTGAAGCGGGTGGTTCTTTATAAGAACGGAGTGGGCTATGTGGAGAGGGGCGGCGAGGTAAGCGCGTCCGGCCCCGTCTCGCTCACTTTTGGTGCCGATGAGATGACGGATGTGCTCAAGTCCCTCAGCGTCAGCGCGACGAATGGGAGCGTGGAGCGGGTGCGGTTTTCCACGGACGAAAGCCTCGAACAGAAGCTCAAGTCGTTTCCATTTCGCATCAATCCCGGAGAGAACATGGCTTCGCTTCTGGATGCACTGCGGGGAGAGCGGATTGAGGCCGTGCGCGGAGCGGAGAACGTGCGGGGCGCGATTCTCTCCGCCCAGACGGTTCCCGCGACGAACCAGACTCCCGCGAGAGAGTACGTAACGCTGCTCGAAGACGGCGGCGCGATGAACAGCTACGAAATTGCATCGCTGGGTCGGCTGCGATTCGCGAACGCGAAGCTGCAGCAGCAGGTGACGGACTACCTGCGCATCGTCGCGGAAGCACGCAACCAGAACCGGCGCAGCGTTTCGATTGATGTGGTCCGGAGCGGAAATACGCAGCTCTCAGCCCGCTACATGACTCCCATGCCGGTATGGAAATCCAGTTACCGCATGATCTTCGGAAAAGAAGGTAAACCAACACTTGAAGGGTGGGCGGTGGTGGACAATACCTCCGGCGAAGACTGGAACGGCGTCAACCTCTCTCTGATTTCCGGCAAGCCGGTATCCTTCCTGACGAACATTTATCCGCCCGTCAACGTGGAGCGGCCGTTTGTGCCCCTGCCGGGTATCGGCAGCACGGCTCCGGTGACGTATGAAAGCGAGATGCGCGTGCAGGCCGCGATGGCTCCCATGGCCGCGCCCGCTCCGGCGATGGAGAAGGCGTTGGCGGCCGGTGCGTCGAGTGCCAGATTTGAGAGACAGGACATGGCGGCCGATTCCGCCCAGAGGCTGGAGGCGCGGCCAAGCGGGCTTGCCTCCGTGGCTGCCGGCATCGAGGCGGGCGCGCTGTTTGCGTACCACTTCCCCGGCCATGTGAACGTCCGCAAGGGCGAATCCGTGATGCTGCCGTTTCTTCAAAAGCCCGTTTCGGCGCAGCGCCTGCTGATTTTTACGGAACGCCAGCCCGTCAGCAACCACCCCATGCTCGCCTTCGAGATGACCAACGATTCGGGCCTGACGCTGGACGGGGGACCGGTCACGGTTTTCGACGGGGGCGAGTATGCCGGAGAGGCGCTGTTTGAAACCACGAAAGAGGGCGAGAAGCGGCTGATGAGCTACGGGATCGACCTGGGCACGTCGCTGCGCACGGAGCCGTCGAGCGGCACGCGCACGGTGCAGGAGATCTCGATGCAGCGCGGGATTCTCTCGGTGAAGTCGAAGCAAAGAACCGCCATCAAGTACACCCTCTCGAATGCCGATGCGCGCGCGAAAACGCTGGTGATTGAGCGCCTGATCCGCCCGAACTACGAGACGGTGACGCCGGCGGTGAGCGAAAAGACATCGACGGCCAATCGCTTCCGGGTGCAGTTGCCCGCGAGCGGCGCCGCTTCCTTCGAAATCGTGGAAGAATTCCCGTTCTATGAATCGCAGCAGGTGACGAATCTCAATGAGGACCAGTTGGGGGTGTACGTCCGCAATCAGGCGCTCCCGGCGGCAGCGCGGCAGGCATTGGAGCGGATTGTCGCGAAGAAGCGGCAGATCGCGGAGAACGCGCGGCAGATGAGCAGCGTGCAGGCCCGCGTGAACAGCCTCAACAACCAGATGGAGCGCGTGCGCCGGAACATGGGGAGCCTCAATAATATCGCCGGGCAACAGGCTCAGGTGCAGAAACTCGCCGCGGAACTGGGCGTCCTGCAGACGGACGCCGCGGGAAGGGAAGCGGAGATGGAGCGGTTGCGGGAGAACGGGCTCACCTTGCAGCAGGAACTGGACGGCCTCATCGAGAGCACCCAGTTTTAGTTCCATCCGCCGGGCCGCATCCCCCCGCCTTTCAGGCGGGCCACTGTGAGCCACGGTGCTGCAAGATGTGGCCGGGCGCGTAGGGGAAACCTTGCCAGACGCCATACCGTCCTACGACTGTCCGGCCTCAACGCAGTGGCCTTGGCGCGTGGCCCTTGCGAATGGCCTTCACGGGCGGCGTTGGCGGGCTTGGGCGGGGAAGGGGGCATGATATCGTGGTAGCTGTGAACGAAAGTCGTGTCTCCGGATGGAAGCGCCTGTTCATGTGGGATTTCCCCAGGGGCAGCGTCGCCTACGATATCAAGGTAGGCGCGATTCTGGCATTTATCTTCCTCACTCCCGCCTACGTCTTTCGGGACCAGCCGACGCTGGACAAGTCGAAGGACAATATCGTGATGCTGCCTCCGTCGGACGCCGGTGAGCGTTACTGGCTGGAGGGCAGTCTGGTGGAGGCGATTCCCCCGCAGCAGCGCACGGAGCGCGTGTCCTCTATCCTCAGCGACCGTACCGGGCGCGCACGGCATGTGGTTCGAATCGACGCCATGAATTCGGGCGACGGCGCCGTTCATGGCTATGTTGCGATCACCGCACCCTAGCGCGGACACCGCACCCTAGCGCGGACTCCGCGGCCAGCCTTTTGACAAACCCATTCGGAGGGACTAAACCGATGCGCAATTGGATACTGACCCTGCTCGCGCTTGCCAGCCTCGGCGTTGCCGTTTCCCAGCCGGCGCATGCCGCCACGGAAAAGGAAATTCTCTCCCGGCTGGATGCGGCCGCGGCCACGTTTAAGAGCCTGCGCGCCGATATCGTTCGGGTGAAATATACCGCGATTCTGGACGACCGTTCCGAAGAGAGCGGATCCATGGCAATCCTGCGCTCCGGCAAGGACATGCGGGCGCGCATCCTGATCACGAAGCCGAATGAGCGTGCCGTCTCCTTTCAGGGCGACGAGGTGGAGATTTTCTATCCCAAGATCAATACCGTTCAGATTTTCGATGTGGGCAAGAACCGGGGACTGATCGACCAATTTCTGCTGCTGGGCTTTGGGAGCAGCGGAAAAGATATTGCGAAAGCGTATAACGTGAAGGTCGCCGGCCAGGAAAAGATCCATGGTATTGACACGACGAAGATCGTGCTTACACCAAAGTCGGCAAAAGTGCGAGAATCGTTAAAGAGCGTCGAAATGTGGATCCCCGATGGGCAAGCCTATCCGGTCCGGCAAAAGTTCGTGGAGCCTTCCGACGACTATATGGAAGTCACCTACCGCAATAGTAAGGTGAATCCGGGCCTGACGCCCGCGGATCTAAAACTTGACCTCCCTCCAGGAGTGAAGCGGGAGTACCCGCAAAAGTAAGCGTTGCCTACCAACATTCAAACCACCAGCGGCGTTGCGGATGCACCGTCCGCGCTCCCCTCTTCCGGCGGCCAGCAAGCGAAAGCAAGCACGGAAGGCCGCCTCACCTTTATCGACTGGACCCGCGGCGTTGCAGCCCTGATCATGCTGCAGGGGCACAGTTTTCATTCCCTGCTGAACCCCGAAGACCGCAAGGGCGACGTCTATACGCTCTCCCAGTTCGTTGGCGGGATACCGGCAGCGATTTTCCTGTTTCTGACCGGCGTCACCCTGTCGTTTTTGCTGGACAGCCGGGAGCGCCGCGGCATGGATGGCATGGGGCGTCTGGCCGCCGGACTTCGCCGCGCCGGATACTTGATGCTGCTGGCCCTGGGCGTCCGCCTGCAAGCCTTTCTGTTCGCCTGGCCATGGGCGCGCCCGGACGACATTCTGAAAGTGGACGTGCTGAACTGCATGGGAATTTCGCTGGCGCTGATGGCCTTTACCGCCTTCTTCACCACCGCCGAACGAATCAAGGTTTCGCTGCTGATCGGCGCGGCGATTTCCCTGCTGGCCCCTGTGGTCTCCGGCCTGCCATGGGACGGATCCCACCCGCTGCTGCGGGCTTATCTGGCACCGAGCACGGAGATCTTCGGTCTCTTCCCCTGGGCGGCGTTCACGGCCTTTGGCGTGGCATTCGGCAGCATGCTGCGGCTTTCTCCCAAAGCGGAACTGGACCGCTTCATGCAGTGGACCTGCCTCGCCGGCCTCACGATGATTCTCGGCGCGAGTTACATCGCATCGCTTCCCTATTCCGTCTACCGCGCCTCGGATTTCTGGCTAAACAGTCCATCATTGGTATTTATTAAGATTGGCGTTATACTGCTTGTAATTTGCTTTGCCTATCTTTGGCTCAATTGCCTGCCGTCGCGTAACTTTAGTTTCGTGACGCTGATGGGCACGTCTTCGCTGCTTGTTTACTGGGTTCACCTGGAGATCGTGTATGGGCGCTGGCTTTGGTTCTGGAAAGAGCAGTTGTCGGTAACCGAAACTGCGGTTTTCAGCCTGGGGCTGGTTGCGGCCATGGTGGGTTTGGCATTGGCTTGGCGAAGGCGTCGGGAAGTCTGGGCTTGGGTGGGCACGCTGCGTCTGCCGGGACGGTCGCCCATTCCGGAGACCGAGGCGGAGAGCTAGCGGGAACGGAGCTCCACGTTTATGCAACGTCCTGGTGATTCCGTTCTCTAATTAGGCTGGGATTGTTGGGCTGTCGCAATCGATGCTATGCCACTATCGTCGCTTGATCGCAAACATTGCTTTGTTGTGGTGCGGCGGGTAACTTTTCCTTCACAATGGTCGTCTAAATCGCTCAGGTATGGGCCGGCGTGTTCAATGCGGCCGCACCTGGAAAGGCAGCAGTCTCACCATGAGGCTTCTCATCGTTGATGGCGAGAAGGGGATCTCCGAATTTCTTGCCCACTCTCTGGCCGGCGTCGGCTACCAGGTGGAGTGCGTTGGCACAGGGGAAGAAGCGCTTGCCAAACTGGCGGCGGACCAATTCGACCTCCTCATCCTGGAATTGACCCTGCCGGATATTGACGGGCTCCGGCTTCTCGAGAAGGTCCGCAATCGCAAGGGTGACATTCCCGTGATTGTGCTGAGCGGGCGCGCCGCGGTGGAAGAACGGGTGCGCGGCCTGGAACTGGGGGCCGACGACTACATGGTGAAGCCCTTCGCCCTGATCGAACTGCAGGCCCGGATCCGCGCGGTGCTGCGAAGGTCCAAACCGAACCAGGACCGGCTTCAGGTGGCCGACCTGATCCTCGATTGCGTGCGCCGCCGGGTGAGCCGGGGCGGGCGCCAGATTGACCTGGCTCCAAAGGAATTCGACATCCTCGAATACCTGATGCGGAACGCGAACCACCATTTGAGCCGCACGCAGATTGTGCAGCATGTCTGGGAACGGGATTACGACGGCCTCACCAACATTGTGGACGTTTACATCCGGCACCTGCGGAGCAAAGTGGACGACTCTCACCCCGTCCGGCTGATCCAGACCGTGCGCGGCATCGGCTATACGATCGAACCAAAAGAAGCGGCGCAGCCTTCCAGGGTCGGGGCATAATCGGCCCGCGGAGGCATTCCGATTCGGAGCGGCGGCTCCGTTTGCGCGCCGGGCGGAAGGTCGTCGGGCCGGTCTGTACGCTATCCTTGGCATGAGGGCTCTCGCGCGGTGCCGAGGCGCGAGAAGACCGTCCGGGATGCCCAGTCATGCATTTTGAGCGAAGAACATCGGATGGAATCACCATCGTCGCCCTGAGCGGCAAGCTCATTGTGGGCGAAGCCACGGCGTCGCTGAAGGAACTCATCAAGAAGCTCAGCGACGAAGGGGTGAAGAAGCTCATCCTCGACCTCGCGGACGTGGACTACATCGACAGCTCCGGCCTGGGAACGCTGGTTTACTGCTTCTCCACGTTCCGGAAGAACGGCGGCACGCTCAAGCTGATGCGGCTTACCCGGCGCAATATCGAACTGATGCTGCTCACGAAGCTCGAAACCGTCTTTGAGGTCTTTGACCAGGAGCAGGCCGCGGTGGACAGCTTTTTCCCAGGGCGCGAAGTCCGCAAGTTCGATATTCTCGAATTCCTTCGCGGGCAGAATCAGGTCTAGGGCATGAACCTTGTGGTGATCGGAGGCGTGGCGGCCGGAATGAGCGCGGCCTCCCGGGCGCGACGGATCTCCCGCGAACTGAAGATCACCGTACTTGAACGTGGCCCGGTGGTTTCCTACGGTGCCTGTGGACTCCCTTATTGGATTGGCGGCACGGTCAAAGACCCCAACATGCTGATCGCGCGCCCGGTCGCGTTTTTCGAGCGCGAGCGGGATATCCGGGTGCGCCTGAACACCGGGGTGGGAGAGATTCTTCCGTCGCGCCGCCGGGTGCTGCTGAAGGGCGGGGAAGAACTGGCCTATGACCGGCTGGTGATCGCCACCGGTGCGCGAACCGCCACTCCTCCGATTGTGGGCGACCATCTGCCCCATTGCTTCCCGTTCCACACGTGGGAGGATGCGCAGCGCCTGGAGGCGTTTCTTGAGGCGCGCAAGCCGCGGCGCGCGGCGATTGTGGGCGCCGGTTTCGTGGGGCTGGAAATGGCGGAATCGCTGCTGGCCCGCGGCCTCGAAGTGCGCCTGTTCGACCGGTCCAGCCACTTCCTGGGCTGGCGGGACGAGTGGCTCGCGGAGCGGATTCGAGAGCGCCTCGAACTGGCGGGTGTCGCGCTGCATCTTGGGCAGCCGGTGCGGGAGATCCGCGAGGGCGCGGTGAATGAATTCCCGGCGGATGTCGTGATCTTAGCCCCTGGGATTCGGCCCAATTCGGAAATTGCCGCCTCGGCCGGGATCGCCCTGGGGCGCAGCGGCGCCATCGCGGTGAATGAATATCTCGAGACCAGCATCCCCGGCATCTATGCGGCAGGCGATTGCGCGGAAACGCATCACCTGCTTCTGCACGCACCCGCCTGGATTCCGCTGGGCACGACGGCGAACAAGATGGGCCGCGTTGCGGGCGCGAATGTTGCCGGGCGGCGGGAGCGTTTCCCCGGCGTGCTGGGCACTTCGATCCTGCGCGTGTGCGGCCTTGCGGTGGGCGTGACGGGCCTATCCGAAGCGGCGGCGCGGGAGGCGGGCTTTCGGCCGGTCTCGGCCACGGTGGAGGCCCACACGCGCGCCTCATATTTCGGTGGGGAATCGGTGAAGGTCAAGCTGATCGCCAACCGCGACAACGGCAGGCTGCTCGGTGGCGCGCTGGTTGGAACGGATGGCGTGGAAGGCCGCATCAATGTGCTGGCCACCGCGCTCACGGCGGGCCTGTGCGTGGAGGAGTTTCAGTTTGCGGATCTCTGTTACGCGCCGCCCTACGCCGCGGTGTGGGATCCGCTGCTGATCGCCGCACAGCAGTTGCTGAAGGAGACCGGTTGAGCGCCATGCGGCCACATTGCCGGCTGTGTTTCGCTAAGCTAGGAGATAACCATGGGTAACAAGGTCACCGACATTCTGGGAGGCGCGTCCGCCATCGCCAAGGGGATGGGCGTCACTTTCAAGGAAATGATGTCGCCCACCGTGACGGAAGATTATCCGGACGGCCCGGCGAAACTCCAGGAGCGCTATCGCGGCAAGCATGTGCTGCAGCGCGACGCGAACGGAATGGAAAAATGCGTCGCCTGTTTTCTGTGCTCGGCCGCATGCCCCGTGCATTGCATTTACATTGAGGCCGAAGAGAACAAAGACCAGGAACGGATCAGCGGCGGGGAACGCTACGCGAGCGTCTACAACATCGATTACAGCCGCTGCATCTTCTGCGGATACTGCGTGGAGGCCTGCCCGACGGATGCGATCACGCACGGGCACGATTTCGAACTGGCCAGCTACAACACGAGCACGCTCGTCATGCGAAAAGAAGACATGCTGGTGCCGTTCCCGCCCGTGAAGTAAGCGGCTTGCCGGGTTGCCCCGCGCCTACGCCCGGATGGCGACGGGCGGTTTCTCCAGACGCCGCAGCACGCGGGTGGCGCGCCGGGCCACAATGCGCTCCTCGTTTGCTTCCACCACCAGGACCTTGGTCTTGCTCCCCGGCGTGGAGATGATGCGGTCTCCGCTCTGGGAGACGTTGACGGCCTCGTCGAGTTCCACACCCAGAAACGCCAGGCCGAGGCAGACCATGGACCGCACGCGGAAGCCATTCTCGCCGATGCCGCCCGTGAAGGCGATGGCATCCAGCCCTTCCAGCGCCGCCGCGTAAGCGCCGACGTATTTTTTCACCGAATAGCAGAACAGATCGAAGGTCTCCATCGCCTTCGGGTCTCCGCGTTCGGCCGCCTTCACGATGTCCCGAATGTCTCCGCCTTCCACGCCGGAGAGGCCCGCGAGCCCCCCTTCTTCGAGCAGGCGGGCAACCAGTTCTTCGGTGGTCAAGTTCAGTTTCTTCTGGAGATAGAACACGGCAAACGGATCGAGCTCTCCGTGGCGGGTGGCATTTTCGAGGCCGGACTGGGGAGAAAATCCCATGGAGCAATCGATGCTTACGCCCCCCCGGATGGCGCAGACCGAAGAACTGCCGCCCAGATGGCAGCTCACCACCCGCAATTCCGCCTTCGGCCGGTCGAGCAATTCCGCGCTGCGCTCGCTGACCCACTCGTGCGAGGCTCCGTGGAAGCCGTAGCGCAGGATGCCATATTTCTCGCACCATTCCTGGGGGATGCCATAGCGCTTGGCCCAGGCAGGGCGGTTGGCGTGAAACTCCGTTTCAAACGCGGCGATCAGCGGCGTCCCCGCCATTGATTCCTGGAACGCACGAATTCCATCGAGGTAAATGCGGTTGTGCAGGGGCGCGACGGAGCAGTATTCCTCCATTGCCTGCAGAACGCCATCGTCCACAAGGTAGGTGCCGCAATAGTCCGGCCCGGCGTGTACCGCTTTGAACGCGACGGCATCGACGGGCGCATCCAGTTTGCGCACCTCCTCGACGGCCGTGCGATAATCTGTAACCCGCTCGATTTTTCCCTTGGCAAGCACGGTCTCGGATGGCATATCGAGAAGCTGATACTTCACCGAGGTGGAGCCAAGATTCGCTACCAGAATATTCATGAAATCCTTTCCCGGCATCTCGCCCGCACCGGGTCAGCGGAATTGGCAAGATTCATGAGTATCGCAAATTCGAGAGCCCCGCAAGGGCGGATCCGGCGCGATAATGAAGAAATACCGATGCCCCGACCCGATTGCCCGCGATGCGGCGGAACAGGATGGATTGTGGAAGAGCGCCATGGCCTCGAAGGGGTCAGCGCCTGCGGCTGCGGGGAGACCGTTTCACCGGAATCGCTCTATCAGCGCGCCGGCATTCCGCCCCTTTACCGGGAAGCGTCCTTCGACAACTTTGCCACTGTGAGGGGAAATCCGGCCTGGGAGAAAGCGCTGCGGGACACCTTATTTCAGGTGAGCCGCTACGCCAAGGATCTTGCCCGCCGTTCCCGGAACGTCCCCATGAAAAACCCGAACGGATTGCTGCTGGTGGGCCCGCCGGGAACCGGGAAGACCCATCTTGCGGTTGCCGTGCTCAAGGAACTGGTTGCCGCCGGGTATCAGTGCCGCTTTTTCGACTATCAGCAGCTTCTCGAAATGATTCGCTCGAGCTTCGATCCGCTCTCGGGCGCTTCCACCCGCGATGCGTACAGCACGGCTCTTGAAGTGGAAGTCCTTATGCTCGACGATCTCGGCAGCCACCGCGTTTCAGATTGGATTGAAGACACCATCACCGGCATCGTCACCTACCGCTGCAATCACCAGAAGCCCACGATTCTGACCACCAACCTCCCGGACCCGGACGCCGGCGACAGCCTTCGCGAGCGCAATCCGCATCTGCCGGCGCAATCGATGATTCGCACCTCCCTCGCGGACCGCATCGGCTCTCGGGCGCGTTCGAGGCTCTTCGAGATGTGCACCGTTCTTCGCATGCCCGCCGTGCCGGATTTCCGCATCAGCGCCACGCGCTGAACAGGCGCCCAGCGGTTCCGCGCGGCGACGGGGCCAGTCGTCGGATAATAAAAATAGTCACCACGAAAAGAGGCACTCCGCTTTGAAGATTCATACCGCCGCGGTCCACGCCGGGGACCGCAAGAAACCGGGAAAGCACATCCCGGTTACCACCCCCATCCACACCGCTGCTTCTTACTTCTACGGGGAAAGCGAAATCCTGGACAAAGTTTTCGGGCATGAAGTGGAAGGGTACGCGTACGCGCGATACGACAACCCCACCAACTCCGCGCTCGAAGAACTGCTGGCGTCGCTTGAAGGCGCCGCGCCCTCGGCCGCATCTCCCGAAGCGAGGGGCGGCGCGCTTGCCACCTCGTCCGGAATGGTGGCGCTGCAGGCAACCCTGCTCACATGCCTGGCCGAACGCCGCAAGAAAGTGCTGTGCGCGGAGGCGCTTTACGGTGCAACCGTCAAGCTGTTGATGAACATGCTGGAACCCTTCGGCATCGAAACCCGCTTCGTGGATATCTGCGACGAAGCGGCGCTGGCGAAAGCGCTCGAAACCTTCCAGCCCGGCTGCGTGCTGATGGAAACGGTTTCAAACCCGATCCTGCGCGTGGGCGATCTCGGCCGGATTGCGGAGCTTTCCCATGCGGCAAAAGCGCCTCTGATCGTGGACAACACGTTCGCGACCCCGCTTCTGGTGCGGCCGCTCGAACACGGCGCGGACTATGTGGTTCACAGCCTTACGAAGTATCTTTCGGGCCACGGCGACGTGATGGGCGGGGCCATCGTCGCGCGCGGAGAGAAGATCGAAGAGATCCGTGCGATGTCGAGAGTCGTCGGCCCCATTCTGGGACCGTTTGAGGCCTATCTCGCCATGCGCGGGATCAAGACGTTCCCGCTTCGTATGGAGCGGCAATGCCGCAACGCGGCCACGGTGGCGGCATTCCTGCGCACGCATCCGGCGATCGAGCAGGTCTATTACCTCGACGATCCCGCTCACCCGGACCGGGCGAGCATCGACAAACTGTTCCCCGACGGCCTCTACGGCGCGATGGTCAGCTTCGAAATCAAGGGCTTGGATAAGCACGGAGTATTTGCGTTCATAGACCGCCTGAAGCTGGTGGTTGGCGCGACCTCCCTGGGCGATGTGCACAGTATGGTGCTGCATCCCTGGACGGCCTCCCATCGCGACGTCGCTCCGAAGCATAAGGCGCGCACGGGGGTTCGCGAGAATCTCGTGCGCCTCTCGGTGGGTATTGAAGACGCGGCCGATATTGTCAACGATCTGGCACAAGCCCTGGGCTGAGGCGAGGGATGACGAGAACGAATGCCGCGCGGCTCCTCGATGCGGCAAACATCGCGTATGAGATCGTCGAGTACGAAGTGGATCCCGAGCACCTGGCCGCGGAATCGGTGGCGGCAAAGATCGGGCTGCCTCCGGAGCGGGTGTTCAAGACGCTGGTTGCCCGCGGAGACCGCAACGGCGTCTGTTTTGCCGTGATACCGGGCAACAGCGAGCTGGATCTGAAGGCCCTCGCCCGCGTCAGTGGCAATCGTTCGACGGAGGTTGTCCCGCTCAAGGAGGTGCAGCCGCTCACGGGCTACATTCGCGGAGGCGTCACGGTTTTGGGCGCGCGCAAAGCCTACCCGGCTTACCTCGACGAAACCGCGATTCTCTTTGACCGCATCTCCGTTTCGGCGGGCCAGCGCGGGCTGCAGTTGCTGCTCGCGCCCGAGGATTTTCTTCGCGCCACCGGCGCGACCATGGCGGAGATCGGCCGGGAAAAATCAGGCTGAGCGCGGCCGGCCGGTTCCGTCCCAGGAAATATCCTTGAGACGCCGCTCCAGGAAGCGCCGTTCCGGAGCCTGCTTGGCCAGCTCCAGCGCGCGCTCGTAACACGCGCAGCCTTCCTTGATCCGCCCCGCTCGAACGCACAGCTCCCCGCGCGCGGCGTGTGCCCGGTGGTAATCCTTCAGTTCGTCGCGGTCGAATATCGCATCCAGCGCCGCCAGGCCGGCCAGCGGCCCATCGCGCATTGCCAGAGCCACCGCGCGATTCAGTTCCACCACCACGGAGGGCTCCAGCCGCAGCAGCACGTCATATAACCCTACAATCTGGCTCCAATCCGTCGCGGCGACGCTGGGCGCATCGGAATGCACGGCCGCAATCGCGGCTTGAATCGAATAGGGTCCGAAGCGGCGGGAGACGAGCGCGCGTTCGAGCAATTGCTTGCCTTCCTGGATCTGGGCGCGGTTCCATTGGGTGCGATCCTGGTTCTCAAGCAGCACGAGTTCCCCGGCTTCATCGAGCCGCGCCGGACGCCGCGATTCGTGCAGCAGCATCAGAGCCAGCAATCCCAATACTTCGGGTTCGGGGAGCATCTCGGCCAGCAGGCGACCCAGGCGAATGGCCTCCATGGAGAGTTCGACGCGGGTGAGAGACTCTCCGGAGGATGCGGTATAGCCTTCGTTGTAGACCAGATAAACTACCCGCAAGACGGCGTCCAGGCGCTCGGGCAGCGCTTCGCGCTCGGGCACTTCGTAGGGGATCCGCGCGTCCCGAATCTTTGCCTTTGCCCGCACAATGCGCTGTGCCATGGTGGTGGGGCTGGTAAAGAACGCGCAGGCGATCGCTTCGGTGGTGAGGCCGCAGACCTCCCGCAGGGTGAGGGCTGTCTGGGCGTCGGCGGGCAGCGCCGGGTGACAGCAGGTGAAGATCAACCGCAGGCGATCGTCCACCACGGAGTTTTCCTCGTAAACGGGGGTCTCGACGTAAGCACCCAGCAGTTCCGGCTCACCCGGAAGCCCGGTTTCGAAACGCTTGCGGCGTCGGAGGACGTCGATCGCCTTGAACCTTCCGGCCGAGATCAGCCAGGCCGAGGGGTTCGAAGGGATGCCGTCGCGCGGCCACTTCTCCACCGCCGCCATGAAGGCGTCGTGCATCGCTTCTTCCGCCAGTTCGAAATCGCCCAGCAGCCGAATCAGCGTTGCCAGCACGCGCCGGGACTGGCTTCGGTAGATCTCTTCCACCGCGCGCTGAGGGTCGCTTTGAGAGATTCCATTCATAGGGTGCGAAGTGCCGCTGGGAATCAAACGTTCCGCGCGGCCGTTTCGTTCCGGGTATCCGCGCCCAGGACCCGGCCGGGAAGTTGCCGCACGGGGCGGATCTCAATGGTGCCGATGCGCGCCGGCGGAATCTGCGTGGCCACCTGAATCGCCGCGTTCAGATCGCGCGCCTCGATGAGATAGAAACCGGCCAGAGTTTCGTGCGTTTCGGCGAACGGCCCATCGGTGACGGAGACCCGGCCATTGCGCACCCGTACCGAGGTGGCGCTTTCCACCGGAAGCAGCGCTTCCGACGCAATGCAGATTTCCTTGGCGCGCAACTCTTCGTCAAATGCGACGCAGTGCGCGGGATCCACTTGAGACATGGCCAGCTCTTCTCCGTAAACGAGGCACAAATACTTCATCGAAATCCCCCTATCCGCCCGCGTGGCGAGCCTTCCTGATGTAATCGATTGGCATCCTCGGGGATCGACATGCCTGCAGGGAGATCTCTGAAGGGACACGCGGCGGCGGAGGCAATCCGCACTTACTTGGTATTCTCTCACCGCCGCACAGCTTGTTGTGAGATCTTCCGGTGCGCATTCACGGTTCTTCCGCGGCCAGGAAAAGGAAAAAGGGCCGCCCTTCGCGGGCGGCCCTCCTTTCAGCGACATGACCGAGACTAAAACTTCACCTTGAACGCTTTCCTGCTGGCGTACTTCGCCGTGGAACCCAACTCTTCCTCAATGCGGAGCAATTGGTTGTACTTGGCGATGCGATCCGTCCGGCTGGCGGAGCCGGTCTTGATCTGGCCCGCGCCGGTGGCCACGGCGAGGTCCGCGATGAAGGTGTCTTCCGTTTCGCCGGAGCGGTGGGAAACCATCGCCGTGTAGCCCGCGCTTGCGGCCAGGGCCATTGCGTCCAGCGTCTCCGTGAGGGAGCCGATCTGGTTCACCTTCACGAGAATCGAATTGGCAACGCCCTTCTCGATTCCCTGGGCCAGGCGCGCGCTGTTCGTGACGAACAGATCGTCGCCCACCAGTTGCACCTTGTCGCCGATCTTCTCGGTCAGCAGCTTCCATCCATCCCAATCGTTCTCGTCCATGCCGTCTTCGATGGAGATGATCGGATACTGGCTGGCCCACTTTGCCCAGAACTCCACCATCTGCTCGCTGGTGTATTCGCTCTTGTCGGACTTCTTGAAGACGTACTTCTTCTTTTCCTTATCGAAGAACTCGCTCGAAGCCGGGTCCAGCGCCAGGCTGATCTGCTCCCCGGCCTTGTAGCCCGCTTTCTCAATAGCTTCGAGAATCACCTCGATAGCCTCTTCGTTGGATTTCAGGTTCGGCGCGAATCCGCCTTCATCGCCCACGGAAGTCGCATAGCCCTTCTTCTTCAAAACGCCCTTGAGCGTGTGGAAGACTTCCGCGCCCATGCGGAGCGCCTCGGAGAAGGTTTCCGCGCCGTGCGGCGCGATCATGAACTCCTGCGGATCGACGGAATTGTCCGCATGCGCGCCGCCGTTGAGGATGTTCATCATGGGCACGGGCAGGATGGAAGCCTGCACGCCGCCAAGGTAGCGATAAAGCGGAATCTGCAAATAGGCGGCGGCGGCGCGGGCGGTAGCCATCGACACCGCGAGAATCGCATTCGCGCCCAGTTTGGCCTTGTTCGGGGTGCCGTCCAGTTCGAGCATCGCCCGGTCAACGAGCTGCTGCTCCAGCGCGTCCATGCCGGCGAGCGCGTCGGCAATCTCGCCGTTCACGGACTTAACGGCGTTCAGCACGCCCTTGCCGAGATAGCGGTTCTTGTCGCCGTCGCGCAGCTCGACCGCCTCATATTCGCCGGTGGAAGCGCCCGAGGGCACCGCGGCGCGGCCGAGCGTCCCGTCTTCCAAAATCACATCGGCTTCCACGGTGGGGTTGCCGCGGGAATCCAGAATCTCGCGCCCGATAATTTCAACAATTGTGCTCATGCAATGAGTCCTCCAGGGTACTGGCGTCAAACGCTGGATTCCGCAAGGCCAAGGCGGCAATTTCACCGCAGCTTGTCCGAAACCCAAGGACGCGCATCTCTTCTATTGTGACGCACTCCCGGGCCGGACGGCATTTTGAGCTTCCAGTGGGGAAGCTTCTAGCGATGGAGATGCTCGGCTAGGCAATCCGCTGGCGCTCAAACCGGACCGCTGCGAGTTTGGCTAGATGAAGCGGTGCCGTTCCTCGCCGTCTATTGGCGCTGATCCGTAAGCCACCCTATAGTCCGGTATTTCTCCCAAAGGTGTCGGGGACAAGCGCTTCTCGATCCGCAATTTGCCCCAAGGAAACCGAACCAGAAAGACTTTGCGGCAGGAAAAGCAGAAACGAAATTTAGATCCGCCCCGCGGCCCACAAAGCCGTTGCGACCGTATCCAAGTGCAGCATCAGGGTCAATGGGGAATCGGGAAGAGGAACGGCACCGCGATCCGCGTACCACTTCGCCGCACGGTCATTCTTGGCGTCGATCATCATCATGACGCCCCCGACTTCTTTTGCCGCGGCAAGACACCGCTTGCCGGCAAGAAGCAGAAGTTTTGTTCCAAATCCCCGGCCTTGATAGTCTTTGGCGACGCCGAGGCGCGCCAACCGGAAGCCAGGCACATCGTGCCGAGTGAGGCCACGCTTGATGATTCCCGGCGTCCGCGCGTACTCGAAGGAAACCGGTGCGAGGCTGTAGTAGCCCAGGATCTTCTCCTCCCCGGCATCGCCAATCGCCAGGAATGTCTTCGCTCCACCCGCCTCATGGCTCTTGCGCGCATGCCTCCGCAAGAATTCGTTCAGCGGCTCCTCGCCGCAGTCGAAACTGTCCCGGTGATGGTGCCTGCCGATGGGCTCCTCATGCCATGCCGAAATGTTCATTGAGGCTTAGGCCGCGTCTTTGCCGCAGCAAGAAGTTTCTCGTTCGGTGCGGGAGGGCTTTCGAGGAGTTCCAGGACGCGCAGGCTGTCTCGCTCGCTCAACCGGACGCGTTCCTCTTCGCGGATGATTGCTCTCGCGGCATCCAAGCTGTGCTTACGGATAAAGTCCGTCAGATCGGTGTTCCGGAGCGTGGCGGCTCGCAAAAGAAGCCTCTTCTCCTCCGGCCGAATTCGGAGAGACATCCGCTTGTTGTCTTCAATGGCGGCACGGGGCATGATGAAACCTTCCTTGTACCTATTCAAACTGTACAGGAACGCTGCCGCCCAATCAAATTTGAACGCTCCCAACGGGCATGAAGCGATCGGCAACCTTCGCTGCCTCCGAAGGCGAGGGACCATGAAAGCCGACGAACGAATCAACGATATTGCGGGAGGATGCGGAGAAGAGATCCCGGAAAGGGTGGCGGGGACGACGGGGCTCGAACCCGCGGCCTCCTGCGTGACAGGCAGGCGTTCTAACCAACTGAACTACGTCCCCACAGACGCGTGTCCAACCTTTTCAAATTAGCATGACGGTGGCGCATCCGCAACAACGGGCGAGGCTGGAAATGCGCGCCTTTCCCTCCCGCGCCAGCGCGTTCATTGCAGTTCGATGACGCCGATCCCGTACCACCCGTCGTTCTCCCGGCCCTCGTTCGCAAGGTGGATCGCCGGATGGTCCGTTGCAGGGTCCACAATGGCGATTCGAAGATTGTAGCGGCCCGCGGGCAGGTTCTCCGGCAGCAGCACCGGGCCTTCATACACCCAATCGCCCGGCCCCCATTTGATGAGTTCGATTGGCAGCGGCACCTTCGCGCGGGTCTGGCCGGACGCCAGTTCCAGTTGCACCTGATACCGGTCATAGGCGGGCGCGACTCCCTCATTCAGCCACAGTGTTTTCAGCGGGAAGGGGACGCCGGCTGCGGTACGGCGCGGGTATTCCACTCGCCGCAGCGAGTAGCGGTACCCCAGGCGTTTTTCGAATTCCTCGAACGCCGGCCGCCATTCCTCCGGGATGGGCGCGGACTTCAAATTGACGGTGCTGGCGTGCCAGCGCATGGCTGCGTCAAAGATCTTTTGCAGCGGGTAGTTCAGCCGCTTCCAACTCGCGGTGGTGCCGCAGACTTCGAGCGATACCGGGCCACGCATCCACGCGTCGCGCACGCCCTCCGAAGCAAGATAGCGGGGGTACATGTCGATCATGTGCGCGAAGTTGGGCTTGCTCGGGCGGCCGAAATCTCCCCAGCAATCCGCGCGCCAGCCCGCGCCGCGGCCGGTCCCGTATTCGAGCATCTCCTCTACGTCAAAATTCATCAGCAGCTTGGTCTTGCGGAAGACCTCGAAGTGCAAGTCCACGAGGGCTTGCTGCACTTCCTTCGATGGGGGATACGGACCCCAGCCTTCGCCCCAATAGCCGAAGGTGGAGATATCCACGGTGTCGAGGTCCGGATGGCCGTCGTAGCGCTCGCCCAGTTTGCGCACCAGCGCGGACCAGCGGGTGACGTAATAGGCGTCGTCGGAATCCGGGGACCAAACGGCGCCGTCCTTGTCGCCGGGCTTGTTGGCGCGCCGCGCGCTGGAATTGCGGTACCACTCCGGCAGCGGCGATTTCGGATCATAAGGCATGATGCGAATGGCCAGTTTCTGGCCGTGGCGTTTCGCCTCGCTGAGTGCGCTGTCGATAATCTCCCAGGCATAGACGCCAGGCTTTGGTTCGATCTGCGACCAGAACCAGCGCACGTAAGCGACGGTGGATTCCGGAAAGATCACTCCTTCGGCTGAGGGCAGAGGGCCTTCCGGACCCACCTCGGACCACGTGGTGGGCGGGTTCAGCGCCTGGCCTTCGAAGCGCTGGAAGGTCTGAATTCCGCGGCCTGGATTCCGGAGCGTATCCTCGATCGGCTTCGGCTTGATGAGGACCGTATCCGTTTGCGCGGAGAGGGGCAGCGCGAACAGCGCAAGCACGGCCAGGGAGAGAAATCGCAAGTCACACCTCCAGAGGACGGGCAGGGAAAGCCTGTTCCGCCGCCAAGAGCTTATCGTATTCCAGCCCTGCGTCAGTGGCCTCCGCTGGTCTGAATATGGGCCACCGCGGGCGCATGGCTCAGCTTCCGCCAATAGAGGCCATAGAGGCCTACCACCGCAAAACAAAGCGCCGGAACGATGAAGCCGCGGGACATATCGTAGTGATCCGCGATCGCGCCCATGATCTTCGGCACCACCGCGCCGCCCGAGACCGCCATCACGAGGAAAGCGGAGGCGCGTTTCGCTCTGCCACCCAAGCCGTAGATACCCAGCGCGAAAATGGTGGGGAACATGATCGACATGAAGAAGAAGGTGAGCAGCACGCAAACGGCGGAGGCCCAGCCAAGCTTCAGGAAAACGAGCAGCGAAGCGAGAGCGCACAGGAAGCCGTAGAGGCCGAGCACGGAATGTGCCTGAAAGCGCTTCAGCAGCAGAGAGCCGGAGAAGCGGCCGAGCAGAAACAGAACGAAACCGAGGGAAGCCAGATTCGAAGCGCCCTTGTCCGTAAAGGCAACAGCCCCGTTCACGGTCTCAAACCAGCCGGAGAGCCAGGAACTGAGGATCCCGGCATTGGATGCAAAGCTGTCGAAGCCGTTCCGCCAGGCTGCGGGAATCGCGGGCAATTCCTCCGTGATGTAGTTGATGAAGAAGCTGAAGATACCGGCCTGCGCGGCGACATACAAAAACTGCGCCAGCACGGAGAGAGAAAAGTGTGGGTGCTTCCACACGGAATGGTGCTTTTCTTCCGCGTCATCCACGGGCGCATAGTCCTCCGCGGGCTTGAGGTCCGGAATCGAGGCGAAGTAAAAGATGACCGCCAGAATCGCCACCACCACGGCGACGCTCACGTAGGGGATGTAGAGGTTTTCCGCCCCGGTGCTGTTGCCAGCGGCATCGGTGGAATAGAAGAACATGCTGCCGACAATGGGCCCGAAGATCCACCCGACGCCGTTGCAGGATTGCGCGAGGTTGATGCGCGTGGCGGCGTACTTCCGGTCTCCGAGCACCGTCGCGTACGGGTTGGCCACCGTTTCGAGAAAAGTGAGGCCGGTGGCGATCAAACAGACTCCGGCCAGGAAGGCCGCGAACGCCAGGTTGTTCGAAACCGCGCCCTGCTTGGCCATCATGCTCACTTCCGTCGCCGGGATGAACCAGACTCCCCCCAGCGCGACAATCAGCAGCCCGACGATGATGCCGCCCTTGTAGCCCAGCTTGGCCGCGAGCCATCCGGCGGGGATCGCCATCAGGAAGTAGCCCAGATAGTGCGCGAACTGCACCCAGGCCGATTGCGCCTTGCTGAGGTGCAACTCGTCCTGGAAGTGCTTGTCCATCACGTCGATCATCCCGTTGCAGAAGCCCCAGAGCAGAAAGAGCGAACTCAACAGAATGAAGGTGAAGAGGAGATTGCGCCCGTCCGCGAGCGTAAACATGCCGCCTTTGCTCGCCGCGGGAACGTCGGAAGTCGTGGTATCGATGGCTGACATAGTGCGTCGTTCGAAGCTGTGCTTGGGAGTTATGGAAAAGGGGATTTTACACACACCGGTGGCGGCATTACAGCCGGACCGCGTTTCGGGCAACGTCCAGCATATCGCAGTCTCGGCAATGCCCGAAGGCGGCATTGGATGGAAACGCGGTCGTCCGGCGCCTTGCCTCCGTACCGGCGGTTCAATCTTCCTTCACGCCCGGTGCCTCCTCGGCGATCACCGGAAGAATCAGCGCCGAACGGTGCTCCGCATCGTGCCGGATTCGCTGGGTGGCGGGGACGGGATTTCGCTCCGTGGCGATCTCGCGGCCGGTGTTCGGGTTCACGTCATAGCGCGGGGCGTTTGAGGAACTGATCTCCAGCCGGATGCGGTGCCCCGCGTGAAAGCGCACCGCCACCTGGCCCACCTCGATTGGGAGCGAGTAGACCGTTCCCGGTTGCATGAGCACTTCTCTATCCAGTCCTTCGCGATAACGCGCGCGCAGGATGCCTTCGCTCACGATCAGCGCGCGCCCGTCCGGGAAGACGTCCACGAGCTTGGCCGTGAAGTCCGTGTCGGGCGCGGTAGAGGCGGCGTACAGTTGCACGCGCACCTGGCCCATCGCGAGCACGGATTCTTTGAGGACTTCCGTTGAATAGACCAACACATCCGGGCGCGCTTCGATCTCTCGCTGGTCGGCTGGGCCCACATGCCAGGCGTCTCCATGGCTTCCGCCTCGTGTTGGAACGGGACGGCGCGGGTCGAATACAAACGAGTCTTCTGGCTGGGCGTTGGGAGGCATTTCGAGGCGCAGAGCGCCATCGCCATAGAGAGTCCGGGCATTCCCGCCGGAGTGCAGATAGTAGCTTTGATCTCTGGCCGCGCTCGGGGGCCACTCCTCTTCGTACCTCCACGCATTCTCCCCGAGGACGTAAGCCTTCACCGCCGGACGCGCGGCCCATCCGTTGTCGAGACCCTTGAGCGTGAAGTCCAGCCAGTCTTTCGTTTCCTTGACGTAGTCAAAGGGGATCTCCTCCAGCCAGCGCTTCCGGATGCCGTAGTTCTTGAGATTGGCGTTAAAGAAGCCATGGCTCCAAGGGCCGATCAGCATTTTGCTGTTGCGCTTGACGTGACTGGTGGCATGCTTGCGAATCCACTCGAAATCGCGCATCTCGCCGTCGAGCATGAAGTCGTACCACCCGGCGACCAGGAAGGCGGGGGCGGCAAGATCTTCCATCCCGCCGGTGGCGTTCCTCTCACGCCAATACGATTCGGGGCGGGGATGCTTCACCCAGTCGTTGTAGAACCCGATGTCCCGCAAGGAAACGTCATCGCTTTCGATCAAAGGGAAGTGGGAGTAGCCGCGCTGGATGTTCCTTGCGCCATTCCAGTCGCCTTCGCGGCCATAGCTGGTGAGGCTCCAGTGCAGATAGGTGAGCAACCCGAACACGCCGCCTTTGTAGATGCCGTGGTAGAGATCGGATGCGATGAAGGTGGGCGCGATGGAATCGAGCGCTCCGGGCCTGGAGGCCGCCCACTGGGTATAGCCGAGGTACGATGGGCCGAATCCCCCAAGCTTCCCGTTGCACCAGGGCTGACGGCGTGTCCATTGGGCGAAATCCTCGCCATCTTCCCGTTCCGCACGAAAGGGATAGAACTCGCCTTCCGAATCGAATCGTCCCCGGGTATCCTGCACGGCAACGGCATACCCGTATCGGCAGAAGAACTCGCCGACGATGTTTCCTTCTCGCCGCGAGTAGGGCGTGCGAATGAGGATCGCTGGCCAGGGCCCTTGAGAGTTCGGCAGGTAGAAATCGGTGGCAAGATTCACCCCATCGCGCATCGGCACGAGGACGGTTTCCCGCAGCCGAACTCCCTCGCCCGCCCACCCGGTTCCCGCGCGCAGCGCCACGGCGCGAACAAGCAACTGCGCCGCGGACGCATCGGCCCATTGCCGCGCTTCCCGCGGAAAGAGGTAACGGAAGCCCGCCACCAATACGGCCAGAATGAGCAGCGGCGCCCCCGCCCAACGCAGAAACCGCTTCGCGCGCCTCACGCGCTTCCGCTGTTTGCCGCTCGGCGAAAGGAGGTCGGGGACCATGTTCAGTGCCCATCGTTCGGCGGCTGAAAGCGCATGTCCGCAAGGCCCTGGTTCTGCACCACCTGCCTCATCAGAACCCAGATCATCCGGGGGCTCTCGTAGCGCACGCGGTGGGCCACCGGAATGCCATCCACCGGCCTGTAGTCTTCAAACAGCGTTCGCACCCGCTGTTTTACCCCGTTGGCAAACGTCTCCGTGGATTCGATGCCGAGCAGAAGGCCATGTTCCGTGCCGAACCAGAGCGTATCGTCCTCGCCGTTCGGCGTCACCGCCTGGAGACGCAACGCCGGCTGGCCGTCGATGCGGTCGAGGCGGGTTACCGTGATGTGTCGGTAGATGGACCGAATTGCCAGCGGGAAATGGAACACGGCCTGGCGCCGCACCTGCGAGAGACGCTCGCCCGAAAGAGATTCCACCCCGTATTCTGGGCTCTCTTCCCAGCCTCGCTTGCCGTCGTAACCGCGCTCAAACACGCCGTATCCGGGGAAGCGAAAGATTCTCTGATATTGATTGGGTGCCTTCGCGAACTCCTGATACCCCCCTCGAACTCCGTAGGTGGAAACCGAGATCGTTCCGGAGAATGCGCGGGATTCGATCTTCAGCAGGGCCTCTTTGCCGCCCATCGCAGCGAGGTAGCGCTCGAGCACGGCGTCCGCCGTGGGAAGCGGGGCCTCTGCCGAGAGATCTGGGCGCGGCGTGAGTGCCGCGTCTAATCCGGGTATCCAGCGAAGCGCATTCTCTCGAAAGAGTTTTCGTAAGACCGCATCCGGCAGCGCCAATCCTTGCACAGCGCCTGCTCCTTCCTGAATGGTCTCGTTCGTCGCGAAATACTTCCAGTCGCGTTCGTAGGCGGCCTCCCAGCGCGCGGCTGCCTCCGCCGGGTTGCTCCAGTTCAGTTCCAGCGAGTCCGTCGCCCAGATCACGCGGTCCTGATAGCGAATCAGAAAGGTGCGCACCTTTTCGCGCGGCTGGCGCATGAGGTTCGGCACCCGCGCCGCGGTATCGACCGCGAAATTCGGGTACTTGTCGAGGCGGCGTGCCACTTCATCCACATCGTGCTCCATGCTGCCGAGGTGCGCGCCAATCACCTTGAGGTTTGGATGAGCCCCCAGCATGCGGTCCCGGGCGGCGATGATTGCCTCCCACGAAGGCGCCTCCGGGTGCCGGTGCATGTGCCATTCTGGGTTCTCTTTGTAATAGCGATAGTGCGGGTCCGCCGGATCGAGAGGCATCCAGCTTGAACGTGGCTCGCCCAAGTGCGCCAGCAGCGGTTTTCCATTCCTCGCGAGGAAGGCAAACACCGGGCTGAGCGTGGCATCATCCGGCATCAGATACTTTCCCGAGCTGTCGCGGATGTGCAGACCGACGGACTTGTAGATCTTCACCGCGAGAGCGCCGCGTGCAAAGTCCCCGCTCAGCCTCTCCGTTTCCTGGCGCGCGAATCCCGGGGATTCGAAACCCGAGGGGTCGAGCGGGGCGATCCAGCCGATGCGGCCGCCGCTTGCCTTGGCGATTCCCGCCGCCCAGGTGCTCTGCGGCTCCGGCTTGTCAAAGCCGGGGGCGGTGGGGTCGACGAGCGTCACATTGAGCAGCCGTATCTTCGCCCGATCCAGCATTTCAATGAATACCGGTGGCGGCGGAGCGAGATGCACATGGGCGTCAATTCGCTCGAACGCCGGCTGCGCGCAAAGCGGCAGGGATGCCGCGGCCAGGAGGATGATTGCCAGCTTCTTCATGGCTACCTCGGGAAGCGCGCTTCTCGCGGCGGCAGCGCGGGGAACGGTTTGTGCGGCTCGGTCTGATACCAATAGGCAACCGACGAAATATCGTCCGTCAGGGGTTGAAACTTCGTGTTCGGCCAGTGGCCCAGGGCCTGGATGGTGACGCGCAGGTTCTTCTTGAACCGGATCGGATCTGGCACATGCCATCGGTAGATGGCGTGTTTGGGAATCTGCCCCGCGGGCTTGTGGAAGAGCGGGTAACCCAGGAAGGGCGTTGAGAATGTGGTGTCGCCGAAGTTCCAGGCACCGCCGAAATAGTCTTCCGTTCCGGTGTAGCAGATCGTGGGGAACTCACCGTCGCCGTCCAGGTAGAATTTCACCTCCCCCTCTCCCCACCAGCCGTTGGAAAGCTGCTCCCATCCGATGAAGGTGCCCACGTAGTGGCCGCGGCCCTCGATGCCGTCGATGATCGTGTGCTCGGGGTGCTCGCGGGTGGTGAGGGATCGCCGCCA
Source organism: Bryobacterales bacterium (assembly GCA_039812845.1). GTDB lineage: Bacteria > Acidobacteriota > Terriglobia > Bryobacterales > Bryobacteraceae > JACTMJ01. The sequence continues at coordinate 23,916 of JBDIBK010000003.1, read as the reverse complement.
GGACGCGTGGAAGTAGGCGGCGTTCTCCGGGACGGGTTCGAGGGAATAGGTGATCTGGTAGAAGAAGCCGGGGATGTCCTCCGGCCGCTGATTCTCCACCGTGATCCGCGCGCGCTTTCGAAACGGCATCGGCCAGTAGGAATTGAAGCCGCCGCTCGGGTTGACGGCCATCATCATCGAGTTCACCGGATAGCGCATTCCGTGCGCGTTGGCGAAGAAATCGCCGAGCGGGGATTCAATGGAAGGCTCCGTCTCCCCGTCCCAGTACACCCGAAAGACCGCATCGCGGTAAGCGGCCTCGTGAACGGTGATCCAGATGTGCTGAATCACACCCGGCCCCTCGATATCCGCGATGGTCACGGTTCTCCGCCGCGGAAGGACGATGTCCGGGCTTACCTTCCATCCGGTGCCGAGGTCGGATGCGTCGCTCAGCGGTGTGGGCGCCATCCGCGCCCCTCCACCCCGTTCTCCCGTGGGGTTTTCAGCCGAGATGGAGCGGGTTTCCGCCTCCCGGAGTTCGGGCAGGGAGGCGATTCCGAACAGCCCCTGCGCGGGCGGTGCCGGTGCTTGCGCCAGCAGCGGCGTCCCAAGCGCGAGGGCCAGAATCGTGGCGGGCAGCCATTTCGCGGGTCGCTGGGTGCGTCTCGACATCCTGCAATTCTCCTCGATGTTTGTGGCTAGTCAACTGGATAGAGAAAGCGCCGGAGCGCGGTGGAGTGCCACGCCCCGGTGCGGATCTCAGAAGTGCAGCCGCAATGTATACTGCATCTGGCGGCCCAGGTTGGCCTGGGTTACGGAGCGGCCGAACTGCGGGTTCCCCACATCCATCACCGGCAGGCCCGGGATAAAGCTGTTGGTGAGGTTGTACGCTTCCATCCGAAGCTCGATGCGGATGTCTTCGTGCAACGGAAAATACTTGGCGACGCTCACATCGATGTTCCAGTTGGGAGATCCCTTGACGCCGTCGTATTGCCACGGGTTCGTTCTTGGCGTGTAGGGCGGCAGCAGTTGGAACATGCTCGTATCGAAGTAACGCTCTCGTCCAGGATTCTCGATCGACGGATCGTTTCCGCTGACGAGCGCCGGCCCGAAGCGCAGATACTCACCTGAACTGAACTTCCACACCGGGCTCACGGACCACCCTCCGGCCAGGAGTTCCATCGCTTTAGGCATGGTTGGCCCGAACTTGCGGCCCTTGCCGAAGGGCAGATCGACCGTTGCGGCGAGAGAGGTTCTGTGGCGAGGCTCCCTGCTCTCCATCATGGTGAAGCGGTCCGCGTACTCGTCGAGATCGTTGAAAAACGCGCCCGTTCTTTGCCGGACGTAGCCATAGTTCCACATGAACTGGTAGCCCTGGCTGAACTGTTTGCGCAAGCTGATGGAGAGCGCGTGATAGCGGTCCTCGATGCCTGGCGTATTGCGCTGAATCAGGTCGAGATACTGCGGATACGGGCGCAGTTGGTAGGTGGCCGGCACGTAGGGATAGTTCCGCAACAGGCCGGGAAACTTCTCCACCGGGTACGCGCCGAAGAATGGGTTCGGCGCGCCCTGCTCCGCCGCGGCCTTGTAGGTGTAAAGCAGTTGCGGATCCATCAGGTTGAAGTTCTTGTTGTAGGGCAATCCTCGCCCAATGTTCAGGAAATAGCTCGCTTCCGCGAGAATGCCGGAACCAAGCAGACGCTGGAATGAAAAATTCAGCCGGTCGTTCACGCCGGTCCGGAACGTCGGGCTGTCCCAGGTGACGGAATCGCCAAGCTGGGTGTAGCGCCCATAAGCCTTCCCGGGGGGGTCGAGCAGCGTGGGGAACGGCTTGTTCAGAGGCGCTCCGGGGACGCCCAGAATCTCCGGCGGCAGGAAGGTGGACTGGCTGAAGCCATAGAAGCCGGGGTCATCCGTGATGGTCTTGCTCACCACCAGAGGCGGAACCACGAAGCGCGCCCACCCGGCTCGCAGCGACGTGCGGTCGTTCACGCGGAAGGTCGCGCCGATCCTGGGCAGAAACACGTGCGGGTTCGCATCGTACTTGCGGGGGTGATCGCTGTCCGTGAAATGGAACGCTCCGTTGAACGTGAACGGCTTCCCGAACATCTGCTGCACCAGCGGATGAAACTGGGGAGCGTTCGCCTGCATCTCCGGAATCGGATCCGTGAGGTCCAGCATACGCGTGAGGCGGTTGTCGGGATCGAGCGGCGCGGTCTCGTACTCATAGCGCAATCCGAGATTCAGCGTCACGCGCCGGCCCAGCTTGAAGTCGTCCTGGAAGTAGAGACTGTAGAAGTTGACCCGGTTGTCCTGCGGGGCAATGTAGGAAGCGGCGGCCGCTTCCGGCGCACCCACCAGGAAAGTGGCCCAGGAATCTCCGGTCAGGCCCCAGTTCGGATTCTGGAACGTGTTCGCGGTGGGGTTGGGCGAGAATCCGAAGCCCATCAGATTCGGCAAGTGAACCTTTCCGAAATGGAAGCGCGTTTCCAGCCCGGCCTTGAGGTCGTGCGAGCCTTGGGAGCGGCGCACGCTGGCGTGGCCGCTGTAATGCCGGGGAGTCTGCAGCCAGTAGAGGTCTTGGCCGAAAACGGCGTCACCCACATAGAGTGCCGGATAGTACAGCTTGGGCAGGTCCTTGAGATAGGGCTTGTACCAGGGGTTGTTCGGCCAGAACTCCGTCAGTTGCTGCTCCGTGATTTCAGAGGGCGGGGAAGCATAGTTGTCTGAAAGACTGGCATACCCAAAGCGGAAGCTGAAGATGGTGCGCGGATCTTTCACCCAGACGGCGTCCGCCGCGAAGTTGCGGTTGTCCATCACGCCCCCGTTCGCGTCGCGCTGGGCCACGGAGCCCGAATACCTCTCGGGTGCGAGGTCGGTATTCACGAAGCTCAAGCGGCCAAAGAGGCGCCAGGAATCGCTGGGGTTCCAATCCACCCGCTCGCTGAAGTTGATGTACTTGGTCCGCATGGGGAACGTCTTCTTGAAGTTCTGCAGGCCCATCAGGGAATCGCCCGGATTATTCGGGCTCCAGATGTCCCGCATGAACCGCACCGCGGTCGGATCCAGTTTGCCGGACGGGATGATATTTCCCGCAAAGGGTGCGCGATAGACGCTGCCCGTCACCGGATTCACGGTGGTGGACCAGGGATCGTAGATCAACTGCAATCCGCCGATGGCATTCAGCGATTTTGAGAAGTCACCGGTGCGTTCGAGGTCCGTCGGCAGGGTGAAGAGGTTGTTGAGCGGCTCATTCATCTTCCACTGTTCGTAGGAAGTGAATGCAAAGAGCTTGTTCCGGACAATCGGATTGCCCAGAGTGCCGCCCCAGATGTGGTTGCGCGACGTGCTGGTCTCGTGCGTGATCGAGTTCACCGCGGCGTTCAGCGCAGGATTGCGGCCGAAATAGTACGCCGTTCCGTGGAACTCGTTCGTTCCCGATTTCATGCCCACGCTCAGAATGCCGCCCGCGCTGTGCCCATACTCGGCATCCACGCTGTTTTGCTGCACGCTGAACTCCTGCACGGCATCCATGGGAGGTGTGTACGAACCCTTGGGGCCGATCTGCACCGGCGTCCCGTCCACATAGAGATCGTTCTGGCGCGCATTGCTGCCCCCCACGTCGATCGTGCTCGAAGACCACATGAAGAAGGGGTTGGCGTTCGCGGAGGCGTAAGCGCCGGTGTACTTGTTGACCACCAGAGGGTCCAGCGTCGCGAGTTGGAAGGGGTTGCGCGCCATCACCGGCAACTCCTTGAGCATGGTCTGGTTGATGGTCATATCGACCGAACTCGTATTGAGGGTCAGGACCGTGGCTGTGCCCGTCACGGTGACTGAGGTGGCCGTGCCTTGCAACTGGAGTTTGGGGTCAATGGTAATATCGGCCCGTACCTGAACCTGGATATCGCTCACCACGTACGGCTCGAATCCGTCGGCCTCCGCTTGAAGCTGATAGACGCCGGGAGTCACGAGATCGAAACTGTAACGGCCCTGCACGTCGGATTCCGCGCTGGCGGATACTCCCGTATTCCGGTTGGTGAGCGTTACCCTGGCCCCGGGCACCGCCGCCTGGCTGGGATCCATCACGACGCCTTGCACTTTAGCCCGGTATTCCTGTGCGCGCATCGGAAGCGTGAAGAACATCAGCAGAGCCAGTATGGCCAGCCCATACCGGCGTGGAGCGAGACGAAGGAAATGGGGAACCATTTTGGTTAACTCCTTATGGGTTGTGACTGGCTCCGTGAACGAAGTCCCGCGGTGCCGAATGCAATCAGATCCCGCAGGAACGCCTCGGCAGTGTCGATGGGGTTTTGGCCAGGGTGCATCTTCTCCATGTCCTGGCTGTTGAGCAGCGTATAGACCACGCCTCCGAAGAGAAAGTGGATCCAGAAGAACAGGTCGGTCTCCGGCACGTCCGGCGCCGCGCGCACGGCTGCCCGGAGAAAGCGCTCGATGAGTGGCGCATAAAGCCCGTGAATATGGTTAGCCAAATCCGCGTCCGGTTCGCTTTGCAGCCGTCCGACCAGCAGGATGAAGTTCCGGTTCGTCTGCCAGGTTCGCAGCATCGGCTCAAAGAGTGCGCGGAGCACGCGTTCCAGCGTGAGCGGTCCGCCGCCATTCTCAGCCTCTCCCAGCATGCGCAAACGTTCCGCGTTGAGCGGCTCGAAACTGCGCTCAAACACGGCGCGAACCAGCGCGTCCTTGGAGCGAAAGTGATAGTTCACGGCCGCGATGTTCACTTCCGCCAGTTCGGTAATCTCCTTGAGCGATGTTCCCCGGAAGCCCCGTGCGGCAAACAATTCCTCCGCCGCCTCCAGGATCCGTTCCGTTGTCGGCTTGCTAGCCGTTTCCACCGTGTCCATCTCAGGCCTCACATCCGTTTATCAATTAAAGCGATGACTTCAAGTAAGCAATTGAATTATGCGCTTGAATCGAAATCCTGTCAAGAGAGTTTTTACTCGGGTTGTCCGAAGATGAGGGGCTGAGGGTGAGGCTGGGTCGCCGGGGCGACTTGAGGTCTGGCAGCGAAGCGGGAAACCATGCACTTGAGGCAATGTAAGGCATGCCTTTTCATTTGGATACCGGAGATGTGAGAGCTTGGGGAGCCTTTTGCCAGACACGTGCGAATCGCCGAGCACACCGGGGAAAGGGGGATTCGAGGTCTTGCGATGCGATTTGCTCTAACAATTTGGAATGGGGATGGGCTCGGCGAGGTCGCTGCGCCGCTGCGGGCGGCAAGCATTCATTCCGCCTCAAGGGTTGCGATTGCTTCGATTGGTTGCGTTTGCATCGATTGTGTGGCAGATTGAGGGTGGAGGGCAGGCACGACCATGACGCTCACACGCGCGGCCACAGGCCCACCTTCGGAGGCGGATGTCATCCTGGCCAGGGAAACAAGCCGCGCACTCGCTCCGCATGTCCACTCTGGGGCCGCGCTATCGTTGCAGGTTCTTGGCGACATTCGGAACCAGACCATCCAGGTTCCACCCGCGGCGGTGCGGATGCTAATGCGGGTTCTGGAGGAAATGGCAAGAGGGAATGCAGTTGCGCTGATTCCCATGCATGCCGAATTGACGACGCAGGAGGCTGCGGATTTGCTCGGGATTTCACGGCCTACCCTGATACAACTTCTGGAAACGGGTGAAATCGCGTTTCGCAAAGCGGGGACGCACCGCCGTGTTCGATTTGATGCCGTCGTGGCTTTCAAACGCAAGAACGATGCAGCCCGGAAGTCGGCACTCGCGGAGCTCTCCGCCTATGATCAGGAGCTTGGTCTATAGGATCGCCGCATGGAGGCTCTCACCGTCTTTTACGACGCGAATGTCCTGTACCCGGCGGAACTGAGGAGTTTCTTGATGCACCGGGCCCTAACCGGCCTGTTTTCCGCGAGGTGGTCGAACCAGGTGCATGAGGAGTGGATTGGCAATCTTCTGAACAAGAGGCCCGACCTTACGCGACAACAACTGGAGCGAACGCGGGACTTGATGAACAAACACGCTCTCGGTTGCCTCGTCACGGGCTACGAAAGCCTCATCTCAGGCTTGCATCTGCCAGACGAGAATGACCGCCATGTACTGGCGGCCGCAATCCACGGGCGCGCCAATGTCATCGTTACCGCCAATCTGAAAGACTTTCCCGGCAACGAACTTAGCCGGTTTGGTATCGAGGCCCAGCATCCGGACAAATTCATCCTCTCCCTCGTTCGCAAATCTCCGGAAGAAGTCATTCAGGCCGCCCAGGATCACCGCCTCAGCCTGAAGAATCCATCGAAGACGGAGATTGAGTACCTGGATACGCTGGAACGACAGGGTCTGCCTCGAACTGCCTCCGTGTTGCGAAAATATCTGTCTGTGGAATAACGGCTCTACTTCGCCCGTTCCCGCTTACCCGGTGGGCTTGCTCCGCGGAGGACTCTCCGAACCGGAGGCGATGCTACGACACGATCCTCTGGCACGATGCCCCAATGTGCCTTCGAATCGGGGAGGCGATCCGATATACTCCGCGATATGGAACACGACGACGGCGCAACCTTTCCCTACACTCCCGGCACCAACGGGATGGTGGAACTCGAACACACCGACGACACCGTGCTTGCGCGGCGAGATTTGCTGAAGGGCGGGGGCACGGTCGCGGGCTTCCTGGCGGCGGCAAACTACGCCGCGGCCCAGCCAACGCCCGCTGGCGCGCCGATGCCCGAGGCCAAAGCGGGGCCGCTGCTCCCTCTGGCGGATTTCGGAAAACACCGCATCACGCGCCTGATCGCGGGCGCCAACCCCATCTACGGCTACTCGCACTTCAACTACGTTTTCTCCGCGACGATGGGCGAGTATCACACCACGGAGCGCGTGCTGGCGTTCCTCAAGGAACTGGAGCGCGGCGGGTTGAACACGTGGCAGGCGAGTTGGAGCGAGCGCCTGGAAATGGACTGGCTGAAATACAAGGAGCAGGGAGGCAAGCTGCAACTGCTGGTGCTCTCCCGGCCCGATTTCAACGAAAAGCCCGAGATGGCGGCGCGCGCGGCGAAGCTAAAGCCGATGGGCATCGCGCAGCACGGCGGAGCCACCAACCGGCTGTGGGACGCCGGGCAGTTCGACAAATCCAAGGACTACCTCAAGCGCATCCGCGACACGGGCGCGATGGTGGGGCTTTCCTGTCATAACCCGGAGGAAATCGAGTACGCGGAGGAGAAGGGCTGGGACGTGGACTACTACATGGCCTCTTTGTACTACCTGATCCGGCCGCGAGCGGTGTTCGAGAAGATGCTCGGGGAATTGCCGCTGGGCGAAATTTATCTGCCTTCGGACGTGCCGAAGATGCTGGCCACCGTGCGGCGGACCAAGAAGCCGTGCCTGGTGTACAAGGTACTGGCGGCGGGACGCACGGTGAACTCCCCGAAACAGGTGAAGGAACGCATGACGGTGGCGCTCGAAGGCATCAAGCCGAACGACGCGATGATCATCGGCCTCTACCAGCGCTACAACGACCAGATCGGGCAGACCGCCCAATTCGTGCGCGAGATCTTGCGGGCGTGAAAGAGGGGCGGAGTTTCCAGAGGGACGAATGCGCCGGAAACTTGGACCAAGACAGCCGAAGTCGGCATTCTTGAGGCTGAGATGGAACGCTTCGAAATCTAAGCCGATCCTGTGCATCGATCCCAGGGTGGGCAGCGGAGTCTCCTTGTTTTGCCGAGGAGATTCAGCGAGGCAAATGCAATTGCCTGGGGCTTCCATCATCTTCGGCTTCGCTTGTGTTCCGTAAGTGATCCCAGCCGTACAGAGGGAACTCGCGCATTTCTCCGCGCGGCAGCCCCGTATTGCGAGGGGACGTCATCACCGGATGAAAACCACCAGCTTTCCGCTCGCATGCCCGGTTTCGAGGTGACGGATAGCCTCGGGCACTTCGTTCAGTTGGCAGCGGCGCTCGATGGCGGGCCGGACCTTTCCGGTTTCAACAAGATCCTTCAATACCAGCAGGTCCGGCTGGGTGGGCTTCGCCAGCAGATTTCCAAACTTCCGCTTGCCGCTCGAAAGCAGCGGACCGAGGCACAATGCCTCAAGCAACTGGCGGTTCGATCCCCCGCACATCACGTACCGTCCTGCCGGAGTGAGCGTGCGTCTGTAGTCTCAAATCGGTCTGTCGCCGTTCACGGCCAAAATCGGGTCGAACTTCTCTCCGTGACTCGCAAAATCCGTGCGCGTGTAGTCAAGCACGCAATCGGCGCCAATCGAGTGAACCATCTCACAATGTTTCGTTCCGCGGACGCCTGTCACTTTCGCGCCAAACGCCTTGGCGATTTGCACCGCGAACGTTCCGACGCCGCCCGTGATCGGAAAGCCAGCCCATGCCAGATGCTTCGCGGGTCTTCACTATGATCTTGAGGGTGTTCATCCCGCGTACCTGCCGCCGTTCGTTTCTGGAAATTTCCAGAGGCGGAGCGCCAGCCATCCGCCGAGCACAATGTCTATCGTGCCGCGGAAGCCCGGCCAGAAAACGGGCATGCCAGGGTTTGTGACAAGTGCGTGATGGACGAAGAAATCAAAAAAAACGTGTCCCGCGATACCGGCCGCGGCCAGCCACACGCTCTTCTTGAAGCCGAGCAGTGCCAGAACGGAAAACACTAGCCTAGTGACAACCTCGCTCGTCAATGTCGAGTAGCTCGACGCACCCATCAAGGCAAACAGCGAATAGTAGGAGGCAATCACGACTAGGACTGTCGGGCAAAACGCGCGGTCACGGTCGAAGCCGCTCGCGGCGGCAAAGCCAGCCACTGCAAGTCCCCGGATCACGGCCACGAGATATTCCAATGGATCTCCTCCTTCCGCTCCGCCGCCAATCATTCTGGCCACGTTCCAAAGTGATCCGGATAGCCGGCGGGACGATGGAATGAATTCGCGGGAGTTCTTGAACGAAGCGGCTACAGTAGAGAGCGCGGATTGCCCTGGAAAGAGCGCCCGGCAGCGCGCCCTGGCGCTGATTGAGTGAACCGCGCACGTAGCTTAGGGAGGGAGGCTTCCTTCTCATTGCCCGCGCGGAAGCCTCGGCGAAGCAGCAAGCCAAGGACTGAGAAATGCCTTCCCCTGTCGCGGGATGCGTCCCGACCCGCCCTGCCAAGTAAAAGCGCGCAAGGCGGCGAAGTGGGGAGCTTCCTCTATATGGATTTGACAGCATATTGATTGCATGCCATATTTGAAAGTTGAGCTGGGCTGTTGAGATCGGCGACGAGTTCGAGCAGGAGTTCGACGCGCTGCACGAGGATGTGCAGACGGAGATTCTGGCTTTGTCGCGGCTGCTCCAGCAGTTCGGGCCGCAACTGGGCCGGCCCCGCGTGGATACGTTGAACGGGTCGCGTTACGCGAGCATGAAGGAACTGCGGTTCAGCGTGGCGAACGGCGAATGGCGCGTGGCTTTCGCATTCGACGCGAAACGCCGGGCGATCCTGCTCGTGGCGGGCGACAAGTCGGGCGGCAGCGAGACGCGTTTTTACCGGGAACTGATCCGCAAGGCCGATGCGCGTTTCGGAGCCCATCTCGCCCGGCTGAAAAAGGAAGGGAGGTAGCCATGCCTGTGAATGTGAACGACAAAATCAGGAAGCTGAGCCCCGCCCGGCGCAAGATGGTCGAGACCCGCGCGAAGGAACTGATAGCCGAGGAAATGACCCTGTGCGAGCTCCGCAAGGCGCGCAAGCTGACCCAAGTCCGCTTGGCCAAGGCGCTCGGCATCCAGCAGGACAGCGTCTCGCGTCTCGAAAAGCGCAGCGATCTGTTGCTTTCGACATTGCGGAAAACCGTCGAAGCGATGGGCGGGAATCTCTCTCTCGTCGCGAAATTCCCTGACCGGGCGCCGGTCGTGCTGTCCGGCATCGCCGAGGATGAGCCGCCACACAACCCTAGCGGTCGGAAGCGCAGCCGCGCGAGGGCCTGAGAGGCGGAGATCCTGGCGGAGCGCGGGATTTACTGTACCGATGAGAAAGAGAATCCGGGCCATCGTGCTTCATATCGCCCGCAGTTCATCACGGGCCTGCATTACGATACGCCAAGCGCCCTGCAGGGCGAGCAAGCCCATAATGGAGGCGACGGTCACGTCCGGCCAGCCGGTACCGGTGCCGAATACGCCAAGAGCGGCCAGCAGCACCGCACAGTTCCCGATCACGTCGTTTCGCGAACAGAGCCAGACGGACCGCATGTTGCTGTCGCCCGCTCGATAAGCCCACAACAAGACGAACGACGCCAGATTGGCAAGTCGCGCCGCAAACCCGACTGTCCTCATCGTGACGGTCTCGGGCACGGTTCCATGAACGGTGTGCCACGCCGATGCGGCCTAAGGTTCACTCGACGTTGCCGGGATCTGGGCTTCACGCTTGAGCCGGTGCGGGACTTGCTGCGGCTGGCGTCCCGGAAAAACGAGGAATGTTCCGAAGTGAACCGAATCACGATGCAACATTTGGCCGACATCGAAGCGAAGGTCTCGGACCTTTCACGGCTCGCCGACGAACTGCGGCGTATCAGCGAGAGCTGCCGCGGCGACGGGCTCATCGCGAACTGCCGCATCATGGAAGCGATCTCGACGTCGGCGCAAGACCACGGTGAACCTGGTGCGGGCGGAGGGACTTGAACCCTCACTCTCCTTGCGGAAAAACGGATTTTCGTACCCGGCTACGGCTTTCGCCGCCCCTGGCCGTGCGGCCAGGGTTTGGGGTCTGGACTATCCCTTCACCGCACCCGAATCCTACCCTCGGGTGTCCGGTGCTGCCCGTCTAGTCTCTACACCTTCCCAGCCGTTTCGGGCCGGGCTTGGCTCGGGATCGCCATGCTACAGGGTTCCCCGAATTTGAGCAGTTCTGCATCGCCGGTTTCCCGGCGAGCACTCAAGTTTCTCGCTTAAGTCCGTTGCGTCTGCCGATTTCGCCACGCCCGCACGGTTTCAAGTTACCACGAATGAGCGGCTGACTCCGGCAGATTTTCAAGCCCGTTGGGTCCGCCGATCTTGCCACCCGGGCACTCTTCACAGTGTACGTTGTCGTCTGGCCGTTGCGGAGAGGCTCTCCGCGGGCGGGTGTATGGCCCGGTGGGGCGGGCAATTACCAGGCTATGTGCAATAAGAGCGAACGTCCCTGGGACCGCGTTCGGTTCCAGGGACGTTGTGGGTTTTGGTTGTGCTTCCCAGCCGCAAGCGGGCTGGCTGTGTGGAGTTCGCAGCCGCCCGCTTCCGGCCCGGTTACTGGCCGGTCAAGCTCCGCTTAGAAGATGAACTTGATGCCGAACCTTCCGGCGAAGCCGGGGTTGAACAGGTCTTCCCTTCCGAAGCGCGGATCCAGCGCGCCGCGGGCTGCACTGGCGTCCGGCGTCGCATTGATCAGCGCCATGTAATCGTAGCCCTGGAACAAATCGACACCCGAGAGGTTGATTGCCGAACTCGGCACGGCCGTGCCCGCGCCACGATTCACGTAATTGAAGATCGCCCTGGATGTCTTCTGGTTGAAGAGGTTGAGCATGTTCATCTCAAAACGCAGCGTCTTGTTCTCGCCGAGTTTGACGTCGTGGAAGACGTTCAGGTCGGTTTGTGTGAGGAACGGAGTCCGCCCAAGATCGCCGCGGCCATTGACGAACACTGGGATCTGATTGCGGGTGTTCACCAGCGTGCTGACGGGGGTGCCGCTTCCGCCGTAGAAGAACAAGCCTAGGTTGGTGCCAAAGGAGAACTGCTTGGCGCCGTAGATCTTGAACACGTGCGGACGGTCTGTATTCAGGCGGCCCTTGATGTCGGCATGGCCGTGGGAGTCGAAGAGGATCTCATCGAGGTCCCAGGATCGGTTGGCGTTGCCGCCCTGCCGGGAAACGCTTCCGCCAAGCTGCTGCGCGGTTGAAGAGCCCACGTTCGTGGAGGGCAAAGTGATTTCATCGGAGTTTGCCAGCCCGGCGTAGTTTCCGTAGAGACGGCTGTAGACATAGCTGATGCTCGCGAAGAAGTCGTTCGAAAAGCGGCGGCTCAATTGCAATTCGAGCGCGTCGTATTTCCGCACGGGTTTCGGCATGGGGAACGGTTTGGTTAAGCCGGAGGTTGGCTGCGTTTTCGCATCGCCCTCGCCGGGATTGCCGTAAAGGTAAACTTCGTTCCCTTCGGCGTCAAGCGCGCCCAGGTCCTCAATGGTGCGGCGCAGGTTGTTGTGTTTGTATCCCACACGCAGCACGGTTTCAGACATAAGCTGGACTTCCGTGCCGAGGCTGATCAGATCGGAGCTCATCGGCTTCAGGTCCTTGGCAACCAGATCGAAGGCGGGTATGCGGCGATCCCGCTGGGATGCCGGATCCGCGGCCCAGATGTTCCTGCCCGGCTTGTTGGTGCCGCTCAGGGAGAGCACATCCAGGGTGTCCAGGGACCGGTAATCGATCTTCCAGAACTGCGCGCCGAAGGTGCCGCGGGAGAGTTCGTACTTCACCCAATCGAAGGTGCGTCCGAAGGACCCATACAGTTTCACCTTGCCGTTGCCGTAGAGATCGTAGGTGGCGCTCAGGCGGGGAGCGATCTTGTCTCCGAACCCGAAAGAGAACGCGTAATCGCGGATGTCGCGCCGGAACGAAGGAACGTGTTCATTCTCCAGCCGAAGTCCAAGACCGATGCTCAAGCGGGGGATGATGCGCCACTGATCCTGGAAGTAGAAGTTCTGCATCGTTCCGCCGGTGGTTCCGCCGGTTCCGATATTGTTCACCTCGTAGTAGCCGTATTGGCCCGTCTGCTTGCCAAGCGTGGGGCTGTTGAACGTGCTGTTCCAGAAGATGCGCACGAATCCCTGCCCAGGGTAGGCTTCAAGGACGTTGTTGACTGTCTTCGAAACGCCCCAACCCGCTTTGAAGTCGTGCGTTCCGAGTCCCCGGAAGAAGGCGCTGCCATCCACCTGGAAGTAGGTTCGGGTCGCCAGATCGTGGAACGTATTCTGGCGGCGCGGCGTAGTGGCATAGCCCTGGGGCTGTTTAAGCGCATCCGGAATGGCAAATGGCAGCGCCGTGGCGGAGGAGCCATATTCGATCGAACTGGCGCCGGGGATGCCAACTGTTTTGTAGTTGTCCCAGAAGCGGCCCGCGCGGAAAGAGAGCAGCGTGGTGGGGCTGGTGGTAATGTCCACTTGGCCGGTGTAGCTCGATTGCGGAGAGAACGTCCCGATCGCCTTGTTGTAGTTCGCCGAGGCCAGCGTTTGCGCCGATTGATTCGGTCCCACGGAATAGCTGAGGAGCGTTCCGTCCACGGTGGTTGGGGACCAGAGATAAGTGAAGTTGGTGCGCACCCGTTCCGTGGGGACCCAGTTCACCTTGTGGAACATCATCCATGCGTTGGTGGAGCGGTCCAGGGTGCCCTGCTCCTTGCCGCTCGAGAATCCGTAATCGCGGGATTCGCGAGTGAAACGGGGGGAGAAGGCGCTAAAGAAGAAGAGTTGGTTTTTGACGAGGGGGCCGCTGAACGAACCGCCGATTTCGTTCGAGTTGTTCTTGAACTTGCTGTCCTGCACATAGCTGACGGTTTTCTCGTCGGAGGGGTCCAGCAGCAGGCGCTTTACCGGTCCCGCGCTGAGCTTGTTCCCGGAGAGATAGTAGTGCAGATCTCCGTGGAAATCGTTGCCGCCGGACTTGGTGATGGCGCTGATCACACCGCCCATCGCTCCGCCGAACTCGGCGTCGATTCCGCCGGTTTTCACTTGCACTTCCTGGAGAATTTCGTACAGGGCGTTCTGCCGGGACTTGCCGTTGATCAGGCTTGTCGTGGATACGCCGTCAATGGTGAACTGGTTCTCCGCGCCGCTCGCGCCGTTCACCTGGAACCCGCCCTCGACTTCCCCCGAGTTCACGGAGGTGGAGGTAAGTGCGAGCGCCTGGAAGGAGCGCCCTTTCGGGAGGCGGTCAAATTCTTCCGCCGTCACGTTGTGCGCGATTCTGGCGCTGGAGACGTCGATAAGGGGAGCGCTGTCGGTCACCTCGATCGTTTCCGTCGTCGCCCCGACGGTGAGCGCGGTGTTGACCTGCAACTGCGCGCCGGCCGTCAGGCTGATGCCGGGGACTTCCGCGGTCGTGAAGCCGGCATTCTCAAATCGTGCCATATACGTTCCCGGCTCCAAACCGCGAAGAATATAGCTGCCGTCGCCGCCTGTCGTGGTCGTCGATACTCTTGATGTGCTCCGGTTGGTGACGCTTACCTTAACGCCGACCATCGGCGCCTTGGTGGAGTCCGTAACCGTCCCGGAGATGGTGCCAAAACGCTCCTGCGCTCCCACTTGCATTACGGATGCTAGCAGGAGAATGAAAAGCGAAAATGCAGCGATGCAGGAGGATTCGCGCCACATACTGGCGTCGAAGGCCCGCATCGTCCGTAGCCGAACGAAATGGTGTTTCATTGGAATTTCCTCTAAAGATCGACCTGAATCTTTCAAAACAAATCAGTTCGAGACAACCCAGAACGCATAAACTCTGTGTCGAGTCCTTGGTTCGAGGTAAGCAACAAGGGATCTGACTATCTGACACTCAATCCGCTAATGCGGATTCAGAGAATCGTCGTGTACCAAAGTCAAGTGAATCGATCAACAAGCTTGTATAACCAGATTGGTAATCCAGGGAATCGCCCCAATCGCGAGGGATAATTCGGGTGAATCTTCTTTCTATGTATTCGTGCTTGAATACACTGAGCCGGGAGTGGCCACTCCCTGCGGGCTGACGTGCAGAGACCCTCCGATGGGAACCCCAATATGGTCATCAATGACAAAGCCTACTAAAATGTTGGGAGTATGCCAGTCAAGAAGAGAGATTAGCACAGGATCTTTCGGAATGACACACTTTTTCTTGCAATCCAAGGAATCTTGCAGGGGATGTACAGATTCCCGCTGGTGTAATGGGCATCAAAATGCCGAACGGTCATAATTGATACTTATGGATAGAATCTCAGTTTGCAATCGAAACACGCTCCTTCGATAATGCTTCGGGGCAACAATGTTACCTGTTTCGGTATGATTTGGGAGCATCCCGGTCGTCCATCGAACGCCACGGGCGAAACCCAATCAAACCTTCATCGTCTATGGGATGGGCAGGTGCAGTCGGCCGGCCGTGAATCTGCCGTCGCCGTTCTTGTGTCGGAACCGCGGGAGGAAGTCTTGTTTCCCATGAGGGGCCGGCTGGCGCCCGAACCGATGGAGCGCCCAGCGGGACGGACACGGTGACGGGACGGACACAGCGGCGGGCCTTGGACGATAATGGACTTAACGGCGCGCGGATCGCCTGCGCGGTGCGTCGTGCGCGAACGTGGCTCCCGTTTTCACTCTCTCTTGAATCTGGATTGTTGGATGAAAGCAACTCACCTCTTTTTCCTTGGAATCACTTGCATCGGTGCCCCTCTGTGGGGCCAGGCTCCCGCCGCTTCGCAGCCCGCCCATCCGCAATCGGACCATTCGCCATCGGTGCTGGAGCGCGTGCCGGAGGCCGGCACCGTGGTGGCCGTTGTCGACGGCGCGCCAGTTACCTACGGTGAGTTGCAGAGCTTTCTGGCGGCGATGCCGCCGCAGAGCCGCGCCGCGGCCACCAAGGATCCGGAGAGCTTCCTTCGCCAGTTCGCCCTCATGCACCGGCTGAGCAAGGAGGCCGAAGACCGGCATCTTGACCGGCAATCGCCGTATAAGGAACAGCTTGCCTATCAACGGGCGATGCTGCTCTCGACGGCCGGGCTGAACGTCCTGAGCCAGGAAGTGCGCGTTGAGAGCGCGGAGGCACAAGCGTACTTCGAGGCGCATAAGGACGACTTTGTGGAAGTCGCCACTAAAGTGATTTACCTGCCTTTCAGCAATGCACTTCCAAAGGCCGGAGAGACCCGGACGACGATGACGGAGAGTGAGGCGCTTGCTCTGGCGGAGAAATTGGTAACCGAACTGCGCGCCGGCGCGGATTTCGTCGCCATGGTGAAGAAGTATTCCAAGGACGAAGCGAGCGCGAACCGAAACGGCGATTTTGCCACGCTCAAGAAGACGGATAACATTCCGGCGGAGGTCCGGGCCGTCGTGTTCAAGCTAAAGGAGCACGAAATCGGAGGTCCGGTTCGTCAGCCGAACGGCTTTTACATCTTTCGAGCCGAATCCGTCACGCAGCCTGAGTATCTGAGCGTGGCAGCCCGGATCAACACGCGCATTCACGACGAGAAGTTTCGCAAGAAGATGGACGCGATGCGCGATGCCATCCAAATCAAAGACATCCGCCCGGAATTGATCAAGTAGTTTTCGCGCCGGCTATCGGCATGCGCGGCTGTGGCGGAGAGAGAAGCGCTGGGCAAAGGAGGCATCGTGAGAAAGCTCAAAGTCCTGATGGCAACCGTATTGGCAATCGGGCTCTTTTCCTGCACGAAGACGGAGGAACCCGCGGCCACGGCCAAACTCAAGGCGGAGCATACCCGGAATGAGGCGGCCGACTTCGCGCTGGAAGACGCCAACGGGCAGACCCTGAAGCTCTCCGACCTCCGGGGCAAAGTGGTGCTGCTGAACTTCTGGGCCACCTGGTGCGGGCCCTGCAAAGTGGAGATTCCCTGGTTCGTCGAGATGGAGCGCGAGTTCAAGGATCGGGGCTTCGCCGTCGTGGGCGTCTCCATGGACGAGGATGGCTGGAAGGCGGTAAAGCCGTTCATGCAGGACATGAAGGTGAACTACCGCATGGTGCTGGGAACCGAAGAGATGGCGCAACTTTACGGAGGAGTGGAGGCGCTGCCCACCAGCTATATCCTCGACCGGAATGGCAAAGTAGCCAGCGTCCACATGGGGATTGTCAGCCGAAAAGTGTTTGAGGAGGAAATCCGTGCATTACTGGAAGCGAAGGCCACAGCGGCGGCAGCGGGCGCTGATGGCGCTCCTTTGCCTGTGGGCATGGTGGCTGCCGGGGCAAATTAGCCCAGCGGCCGGCGCAAAACCGAATGTCGCCAGCGTTGCCGTGAAGGGTCCGGTTGCCGCCAAGCGAGGGGATCTGGTTACGGTGCCCGTGACCGTGACCGTTGCCAAGGGCTACCATGTCACGAGCGCCACACCCGGAGACCGCTATCTGAAGCCGCTGCGTCTCTCCTGGGAGAAGGGTGCGCTTTCGCCCGAAACGCCGCGTTATCCGAAAGCGGTCCTGCGCAGCTATCCCTTCTCGGAAGGCAAACTTTCCGTGCTCGAAGGGACGTTCACCATCGATCAGGATTTCAAGGTGCCCGCAACCACTGCACAGGGCTTCGGAGCCATCACCGGAAAGCTCCATTACCAGGCCTGTACCGATAAGGAATGCCTGCCCCCGGCGGCACTGCCGGTTCGCCTGAGCTACGACATCCGCTAGACCAGCGCCCTCGCCATGCGCCGCCTCTTCATCCGCCCCGGAGCAATCGGGGATTGCCTGTGCTGGCTGCCAACGCTGGCCGCGATGGGTCCGAAGGAGGCCGAAGTATGGGCCCCCGGACCGGTGCTGCCGCTGATGGAACTCGCGCCGCGCCGCCGGAATCTGGTTTCCACAGGATTTTCCTTACTGGGGATCCCCGGTGCCCGTCTCCCGCTTGGCTTGGTGGAAACGCTGCGGGGCTTCAACGAAATTCTGAGCTGGCACGGCGCAAACCGGCCGGAGTTGAGGGAGGAATGCGAACGTCTCCAGTTGCCGATTCACTTCTTTGAGGCTCTTCCCCATCGGGATTCAACCCACCATGTGAGCGACTGGTTTCTGTGCCAGACGAGCGCCTGGCATGGTCTTGGCGCGGAACCGGCTGCATGGTGCAGCGAGGGCGGCCGCCGCTTTCTGCTGCCTTCTCTGGCTGAGGGCGGCACCCCCGGTACGCCGCTTCGTGTGGTGATGCACCCGTTTTCGGGAAATGCGCGGAAGAACTGGCCTCTGGAACGGTACCGGCGGCTTGCCCAATCAATCGGCGCATTCGCCCAGGGCGGCATCTCCATCCAGTGGTGCGCCGGGCCGGAGGATGCCCTGCCGGAGGACCTCGTCCGCGGCGCCTGGCGATTCGAGCGCCTCGACGATCTGGCCCGCGCGCTGGCCGGCGCGTTCCTTTTTATTGGGAACGATTCCGGAATCACGCATCTGGCCGCCATCCTGGGCGTCCCGTGCCTCGTGTTCTTCGGTCCGGAGAGCCCGCGTGTATGGTCCCCAAGGGGCGCTCTCGTGCGGCTGGTTGGCCCGGCCGGGAAGGGCACTCCGGCTGCGGAGATTCCGTATGAACACGGCGAAGACGCCGCATTTTCCGTTCTGCGGGATTTAATCGGGAAATTTCAGTAATTCGCCGGGCGCTGCGCGAACTTGGCGGACTAGTTCTGTCAATTTCATTAGGAAAAAAAGTGCTTGTAATCTTTGCCAAGCGGTGATAGAAAGGGGTTAGACAGCGATTGAAGGAGGAAACAAAAACGGAATTAGTCATTGATCGCGGGGCGATCACGACTTCTGGCTGAGGGCTGCACCGCCATCACCCGCATCGTTTCGGTACCCTGGATGGGACCGCGATGCACCACGGTTCTTACCGCTTCGGCGTTTTGGCAGCTTGGGAAACTGCGGGCTCAAAAGCGCGCGAGTCCCCGTGAAAATGTCGGTCAGAATTATTGTGGTCGCCCGTTTTTGAGTGAATTTGAATTGTTTTAGCGAGGAGTGTTATTAATTCGCGAGGAAAAGGCCGCCGGAATGGCGGCCTTTTCCTTTGATTTTCCATTTAATCCGCGAATAATCCCTCAAAAAGGATCGTGCTAAGGTAGCGTTCCCCGGAATCGGGCAGCACGGTGGCGATCGTCTTGCCTTCAAATTCCGGCAGATGCGCCAAACGCACCGCCGCCGCCACGGCCGCCCCGCAAGAGATGCCGGAAAGAATGCCCTCTTCTCTCGCCAGCCTCCGCGCCATCTCGATGGCTTCCTCGTTGCTCACCAGCTCCACCCGGTCCACAATCGAGAGATCCAGCGTGTCGGGAATGAAGCCCGCGCCCAGACCCTGGATCTTGTGCGGCCCCGGCTTCAGCTCCTCGCCCGCCAGCTTCTGCTTGATCACCGGGCTGTTGTCCGGTTCCACGGCCACCGCCAGCAGATTCTTGTTCTTTCCCTGCTTGAAGTAGCGGGCTACCCCCGTGATGGTGCCTCCGGTTCCAACGCCGCTCACCAGAACGTCCACGTTCCCATCCGTATCGTCCCAGATCTCCGCGCCCGTGGTCTTGTAGTGAATGTCGGGGTTGGCGGGGTTCTTGAACTGCTGCATCATCACATAGCGCTGCGGGTCCGAAGCCACCAGTTCTTCCGCTTTCGCGATGGCGGACTTCATGCCACCGGCTCCTTCGGTCAAAACCAGATTCGCGCCGAACGCCTTCAATACCTTCCGCCGTTCCAGGGACATGGTTTCCGGCATCGTGAGCGTGATCTTGTATCCCCGCGCCGCCGCCACGAACGCCAGCGCGATGCCGGTGTTTCCGCTGGTCGCCTCTACGATCTCCTTGCCGGGACCCAGAGCGCCGCGCTTCTCGGCATCCCACACCATGGCCGCGCCAATCCGGCATTTCACCGAATACGCGGGATTGCGTCCTTCAATTTTCGCCAGGACCGTGGCCTTTGCCCCATCCGTGACGCGGTTCAGCTTCACGAGCGGCGTGCGCCCGATCGCAAGGGAGTTGTCTAGAAAAGTCATCTGGTTTCTCCTCCATTCGGCCTCAGGTGCCGCGTGCCGCGAGAGCGCTCCGCCCGATGCGGAGTTATATTTGCCAGTCCGGCACGTACGACGAGCGGCGTTCCCGCCACTCCCGCACCAACGATGCGAAGTTCGTGCTATCCAGGATGTCGGCAATGGCGCTATCCACTTGCTCCCATACGCCATGGAAAGGATCGTGTCTTGCCGTCCGTTGAGTGCGTTTGCGCTGCTTAGCGCCTTCGAGAAAGCGCAGGACTTCCCCGACCGAAATCAGTTCCGGGGCTCGAGCCAGCATATACCCGCCCTCCGCGCCCCGGCGTGACTCCACAAAGCCGCCCTGCTTCAGAGCGGCCAGAATCAGTTCGAGAAACTTTTGGGGGATATCCTGGCGTTGTGCGATGTCCGCAATGCGGATTGCGGTTCCGGGCGGCTGCTCGGCCAGATCGAAGATGGCGCGCAACGCGTACTCTCCTTTAACGGAGCTTTGCATCTAATCACCTAATTCCTATTAGAGATTATGGCTTTGAATCCCTATTGAGTCAATGGAGTTTCTTGCGAATTTTTCGTCGTCCACCCCAAGGAATCCTTCAAATACCTCATTCGAAAGGAGAACGCCCCTGGGCGTAAATCGAAGTCGATCTCCGTTCCAAACGAGGAGTTCCCGTGCAATCGCTGCATCCACGCGGGAACGAACCGATTCAGGGAGCTCAACGAGATCCAACGCCAAGCCTTCGTCCAGGCGCAAACCGGTGAGGAATCGCTCCTCAAGCGGCCGCACGGTCTCCGCGGCAACCTCGCGAGGCGCGCCGCGTTCGACGTAGGTTACATAATCGCGGACTTGCTCCGGACTTCCCCATCGCATCGCACCGTCGAAGGAGTGGGCGTCCACGCCAAAGCCGAGGTAAGGCTCCATGCGCCAATACTTCAGGTTGTGCGCGGAGGCAAAGCCCGGCCGGGCGAAGTTTGATATCTCGTAGCGGGGGAGGCCGATGGCGCCGAGGAACGCGACGGCCCGCTCGTAGTTCGCGACGATTCCCTCATCGGGAGCCACCGCGCCCGCTCCGTAACGATTGCCTTGGCCCAGAATCTCCAGCCCCAGCCGGCTGTCCTCGTCCACCTCCAGCATGTAGACGCTCACATGGTTCGGCTGCAGGCGTTCCACCCAGGCGAGGCTCTCCTCCCAGCTCGCGGCGGTCTGGAACGGGAGGCCGGCGATGAGGTCCAGATTGAAGTTCTCAATGCCCGCGTCGCGAAGCATCCCGCAATCGTCCGCGACGGTCCGCGCCAGATGACGCCGCCCCGTTTGCCGCAGTTCTTTCTCGACGAATGATTGCACGCCCAGGCTTACGCGGTTCACACCCGCGCGCGCCCACTCGGCCACTTGCTCTGGAAGCAGAGAACCGGGTGCCGCTTCCAGCGTGAACTCCCGCCATGGGGAGCCGGGGATCTTCTCGGCGATCCGCGCCAGGTCTTCCGGCCGCAGCAGGCTCGGGGTGCCTCCCCCGAAATAGACCGTTTCCGGGACAAAAGGCCATTCCTGCCCGGCGAGGTGCGCGCAGAGAGCGTCAAGGTAGCGGGCCTGGATCTCCGGCTTCTCCACGCCGGAAGCGAAGTTACAGTACGTGCATTTTTGCGCACAGAACGGCCAGGATATGTAAACTCCCGCCATGGCAGTTCCTGTCTTAACCCGTGTCCTTCTCGTTTAGCCCAGCACGTTTAACTCAGCACGACGGTTTCGTCCAACTGTTGAGAGATCGCGCGGCTCATCATAGCCTTGAGGTCCTCGCCTGTGTCCGGAAGAACGAAGGCCTCGCGCCCGGCATCCCACTCAAACTTGAAGCTGCGGGAATGGGCCGACACCCAGATCTGCCGGACCGGCGAGTTCGGGCTCACCACGAACTTCGCGGGCGGATCGTCAAACTCCACCGTCAGCGCGCCGCCGTTCATATCGGCCTCGAAGTCGTGGTCCTCCGCGGCGGCTGCCAGCGATTGGTAGAGCGCGTCGATCGATTCATCGCATTTCAGCGGAAAGCTTAGGTCGTCAAGCATGCCGTATTCCTGAGACCATTATCCGATAGCGCCTCACCGCACCGTCGGGTACTTCACGCCGAGCTGTTCGAGATAGGTGCCGTACTTCTCCGGGTTGTAGTAAAACTCCTTCATGCGCGGTCGGTATTCCCGCATGATCTTCTCGTTGAGCCAGATGGCGGGCTGGTCTCCGGGACGGATGAGCGGCTTGTAAGTCTCGTTTTTCGTCTGGACATTCTTGAAGTAGTCCCAGGCGGCGCTCACCAGATCCGGGTTGGTGAGCAGGTCGAGAATGCTCATCGCCTCCACTTTCGCTCCGGCAACCACCCCCTTATGCGCAATGGGCGTGGCCATAGCGACCGCGTTCGCCCAGTTGTGGCCGGGAAGCCCTGGAATGTTGGAGGGGTAACGCAGCACCACCGTGGGCACGTTCCAGGAGACGTCACCGATATCGTCCGAGCCGCCGCCAAGGCGCGTGCGCGGGTCCGGTTCCTGGTCGCGGTTTGCGTCCTCGTCCAGCTTGGCCGGCAGCCCTTCCTGTTCCACGCCCAGATCCTTCTGCAGCGCTTTGGCGAGGGTCTGATCCTCATTGCTCCATTCCGGCAATCCCACTGCCTGAATGTTCGCTTTCACGGCCGCGGCGATGGGTTTGCTGAAGTGCCCCGGCCAAGCCGAGCCCAGCACGCGGGAGGTCACCGACGTGTCCGTCATCAGAGTGGCCCCTTCGGCCATACGGTCCCCGATCTTCCACAGGTTCATAATCGAGTCGTAGGTGAGCTGGCGGAAGTAATACCAGACCGTGGCATTCGGGGGAACCACGTTCGGCTGGTCTCCGCCGTCGGTGATGACGTAGTGCGTGCGCTGCGCCAGCGGCAGGTGTTCGCGGCGGAAGTTCATGCCGATGTTCATCAGTTCCACCGCATCGAGAGCGCTTCGCCCGCGCCAGGGCGCCACCGCCGAGTGCGCGCTTTCCCCGCGAAAGTGGTATTCCACCGAGATCAGCCCGCTGCCCGCGCCGGGTCCGCTGGAGACGCCGAAATTGCTCGCGACGTGGGAGAAGATCACCGCGTCCACGTCTTTGAACAGGCCCGCGCGCACGAAGTACGCCTTAGTTCCAAGCTGTTCCTCGGCCACCCCCGGCCAGAGCATCAGCGTGCCCGGGATCTTCTCGCGTTCCATGAGTTTCTTCACCGCGAGGGCGGCGAGGATGTTCACCACCTGCCCGGAATTGTGCCCTTCGCCATGGCCCGGCGCGCCTTCAATCAGCGGATCGTGATAGGCCACGCCGGGGCGCTGCGACGCCTGGGGAATGCAGTCAATGTCGGAGCCGAGCGCAATCACCGGCTTGCCGCTGCCCCACCGGGCCACCCAGGCGGTGGGGATGCCCGCCACCCCGCGCTCAATCGTGAAGCCTTCCTTTTCCAGAATTCCGGTGAGGTATTTGGAGGTCTCCACCTCCTGAAAACCCAGCTCTCCGAAGCTGAAGACCATGTCCGTCATCACTTGAGCCTGTTTGGACATGGCGTCCACGTCCCCGGCGAGGTCGGCCTTCATCGTGCGAACCTTTTCCGTATCGGCGGCCGGGGAAGCGGCAATCCCGGCGCAGAGCGCCAACAGACATAGCAGCCATTTCATTGCAATCCTCCAGGTTCCCGTCCAGGCGGCGGAATGCAGGCGATTATGTCATACGGCGCTTGGCCGCGACAATGCGAAGGCGGTCGCGTCGCATGGCGCATGCGGTCCGGGCGGCGCGCCTCCCGTCTGTCCGGCGCAGGCGCGCGAAGCCGCGCGGCTGCTGACAAGAAAAGGCCCCGTCCGAAGACGAGGCCCATTTCGTTGTGCACGGAATTTCCGGCGGTTCGGCTCCTACTTTACCGCTCCCGCTTTCGTGGCCGCGGGCACTTCGATCAGCTTGCCGCTGCCCACGTCGTAGATGTAGCCATACACCGGGATGCTCTTGTTCACCAGCGGATGCGCCTTGATGCGCTGGACGTCTTCAAGCACGCTCTTTGCATTGTCCGAGAACGCCAGCCATTCCACGAACTGCCCCTCGGCGGAACCCGGACCCTTGCCCGTGTCCTTCCACCCATCCGCGCCGAGGCTGGCCGTTTCAAGGCTCTTCGCCAGCAGATCGCGCATTACTTCGTTCGTAAATGTGAGCATCCCGCAGTCTGTATGGTGAATCACGAACCATTCATTCGTTCCCAGCAGCTTGTGGGAAATCACCAGCGAGCGAATGGCATCGTCGCTGGCGCGTCCGCCCGC
>JBDIBK010000002.1:0-81538 GCA_039812845.1 Bryobacterales bacterium | reverse complement strand
TCGCCGCTGCGCAAGATGCTGCCCAATGGTTATGCGGTGGCCATTCATCGCGAGGGACAGTTGCTGCTCTCCGGCGCGGGTGCGACCCCGAGGGGAGACCGTCCGTTTCTCGATCGCTTTGATCTCGCGAGCGGGCGCAAGCAGCGGCTGTTTCAGTGCGGAGAGGGGGCGTTTGAGTTCGTGGTGGCCGCTCTCGCGGACGACGGTTCCCGCTTTATCACGAGCAAGGAATCGCCCGCGGTGCCGCCAAACCTGATCGTGAAGGGAAGCGGCGGCGAAGAACGCGCGATTACGAAGTTCAAGGACCCCACTCCCCAGTTGCGCGGCATCGCGAAGCAGATCGTCAAGTACGAACGCGACGATGGCACTCCGCTTTCGTTTACGCTGTATCTGCCGCCAGATTACAAGCAGGGCACCCGCCTGCCCGCCGTGGTCTGGGCTTACCCGATGGAGTTCAGCGACCCCGCGACGGCCGGCCAGGTGAGCGGCTCCGAGAACCGCTTCACCTCCATTCAGAGCTACTCGCATCTGTTCTTCCTCCTCGCCGGCTACGCGGTTCTGGACGAAACGGCCATGCCCGTGGTGGGTCCGCCGGAAACGGCCAACGACACGTTTATCCGCCAGATCGTCGAAAGCGCGGAAGCGGCCATCGCGAAAGCGGCCGAGATGGGCGTGATCGATCCAGAACGCGTGGCCGTTGGGGGGCACAGCTACGGCGCTTTCATGACCGCGAATCTGCTCGCGCACAGCCGTCTGTTTCGGGCCGGTATCGCCCGCAGCGGAGCGTACAATCGCACGCTCACTCCCTTCGGATTTCAGGCGGAACGGCGCACGTATTGGGAAGCGCCGGAGATTTACCACAAGCTCTCGCCCTTCAGCTCCGCGAATCTCATCGAAGATCCGATCCTCCTGATTCACGGCGAAGCGGACAACAACGCCGGCACGTTCCCCATCCAGAGTGAGCGCCTCTACCAGGCCGTTCGCGGCAACGGCGGCCTCGCACGCCTCGTAATGCTGCCCCATGAATCCCACGGCTACCGTGCGCGGGAGAGCATTGAGCATGTGCTGTGGGAATCGATCTCCTGGCTCGACAAGTACGTCAAGAACGCCTCGCCCAGGGACGCCGTGCCCGCCGCGCGGAAATAGCGCCGAAAGGACTCATTCGGAATGCCGACGCCTTTATTCCAGTGGCGGGATTGCCTGCCCGCCGACGGCTTTGCCGGGCTGCTTGTTGGACGGGCGTGGGTTCCCGCTCTGGAAGGCCCCAGCCCCGTGCTGGTGCGCGAAGACGGCGTATGGGATCTCTCGGGCGTTGCGCCCACACTCAGCGAGATCCTGAACCTCGAAGATCCCGCCGGCCGGATTGCCGGGGCTACGCCATTGCCTCGCATCGGCGACGCGGCGGCGATCCTCGAAAACAGCGATCATGCCCATCGCGACCCTTTCCTCCCGTGGCTTCTCGCTCCCTGCGATTTGCAGGTGGTGAAGGCGGGCGGGGTGACGTTCATCGCCAGCCTGCTCGAACGGGTGATCGAAGAGCGTGCCCGCGGCGACGCGGCAAAGGCCGTGGAAATTCGCGAGAGCATCACCGCTGCGTTGGGCGGCGACCTTCGCGCGATTGTGCCCGGCAGCCCGGAAGCGGCGCGCCTCAAACAGTTGCTGATCGAGCGCGGCATTTGGTCCCAGTATTTGGAAGTCGCCATCGGGCCGGACGCCGAGGTCTTCACCAAGTGCGCCAGCCTCTCCGCCGTGGGCCTGGGCGCGGAGGTGGGCATCTATTCAAAATCCACATGGAACAATCCGGAGCCGGAGGTGGTGCTCGCCGTGAACAATCGGGGAGAGGTTGTGGGCGCCACGCTCGGCAACGACGTCAACCTCCGCGACTTCGAAGGCCGCAGCGCTCTGCTCCTGAGCAAGGCCAAGGACAACAACGCAAGCTGCGCGCTCGGCCCCTTCTTCCGCCTCTTTGACCGCACGTTCTCCTTTAACGACGTGCGCCGCCTTGAACTCAGCATGGAGGTCGAAGGGGCGGACGGGTTTCGCATGGAAGCCGCCAGCGCCATGAGCCGCATCAGCCGGGATCCCGAGGCCATCGTCAACCAGACCATCGGGCATCATCACCAGTATCCCGATGGCTTCGTTCTGTTTCTCGGCACCATGTTCGCGCCCGTCATGGACCGCGACGAACCCGGCAAGGGCTTCACCCACAAGCTGGGCGATGTCGTGCGCATCCGCTCCCACGCCCTCGGCATGCTCGTGAACCGCGTGAACCACAGCGAAGCTATTGAGCCGTGGACCTTCGGCATCACGGCGCTCATGCGCAACCTGGCGCGGCGCGGATTGCTCCGCTAATGCTTTGCGGAATCGCGCGGCGCGCGGAGCCGCCGATA
Organism: Bryobacterales bacterium; assembly: GCA_039812845.1. Classification (GTDB taxonomy): domain Bacteria; phylum Acidobacteriota; class Terriglobia; order Bryobacterales; family Bryobacteraceae; genus JACTMJ01. Next base: position 79,148 of record JBDIBK010000002.1, on the reverse strand, counting down.
CGCGCTCACCGCTGACGATACCGCCTTCCTCATGGCCGCCTCATCGCACTCTGGCGGCCCTTCGCGGGGGTGATAAAATGCTACCCGTACCCTGGAGGTTATCGAGTGATCTGTCGCATTGTCTTCCTGCTCTCCATGCTCTCCGCCCTCACCTGGGCGCAGAGCGATGGCTTCGTTTCGTTGATGCCGAAGGCGAACTTGTCGGAGTTCTGGACCACGGAGACCAGCCCCCCGGACACATGGTCTCTGGAGAACGGCGTCATCGCGGGGAAAGGCAATCCGCAAGGGGTGCTGCGCAGCCTCAAGACCTACAAGAACTTTGTGCTCCGCTTCGACATCCGCTTCAAGACGGAAGGCTGGACCAAAGCGCCCAAAGAGTGGCCCAACGGCGGTGTTTTCATTTTCGCGAGCAAGGAGCTTAGGGAAAAATACCCTCGCTGGCCAAAGTCCTTCGTGGAGATCCAGGGCCATTACGGTGAGATCGCCAGCGCCTTTAATGGAAACCTGAAGGGCGCGATCCGCTTTGAAGTGGTGAAGCCGGATCAGCACGGACCGTTCGGAGAATGGGACCGCCTCGAAGTCACCACGCACAACGGCGAAGTGCGGATCAAGCTCAACGGCAAGGAAGTGAACAAGGGCACCGGCGCGGACCCAATGGAGGGCTACATCTGCCTCCAATCCGAAGGGTGGCCCGTGTATTACCGCAACGTCGCGATCAAGGTGCTTCCGGATTAGGCTGGCCGCTGGCTCGGCTTACGGATGGCCGCGAACTGCCGCCCCCAGTCAAGTGCTGTGCTCGCGAATGCGCGGAGCCGCTTGAAGCGCTGTGCGGGTATATCGCGTCGCGCGCCGCCAATGGGATCCCGTGCGCGTTCTTCCTATACTGGAAGTGCCCGCGATGGGTTGCGACCGGCCACCGCTTGATCGCCCCAGGTGCCCTGAAAACCATGTCTGACGCGCCGTTTATTCATCTCCACTGCCATACCGACTACTCCATGCTCGATGGGGCCTGCGACATCCCCACCCTCATCGATACGGCGGAGAAGTTGGAGATGCCCGCCATCGCGATGAGCGACCATGGCAACCTCTTCGGAGCGGTTGAGTTCTATAACACGGCCAAGTCGAAGGGCATCAATCCCATCATCGGCTGTGAAGTCTACGTCACTCCCGGCAACCTTAAAGACCGCCAGGAGGGCGGCGGCTACAACCATTTGGTGCTGCTTTCGGAGACCCAGGAGGGTTATCGCAATCTCGTCAAGCTCGTCTCCACGGCGTATCTCGAAGGCTTCTATTACAAGCCGCGCATCGATAAAGATCTGCTGGCACAGCACGCCAAGGGCATTATCTGCTCTTCGGCCTGCCTGAAGGGCGACGTGAATGAAGCCGTCGTGAAGGGCAACTACGCGGAAGCCAAACGGCTGGCCTACGAGTATCGGGACATCTTCGGCAAGGGCAATTTCTTCCTTGAATTGCAGGATCACGGCCTGGAGCAGGACCCCATCGTGATGCGCGAGATCGTGCGTCTTTCCCGCGATACCGGCATGCCGCTGATCGCCACCAACGACGCGCACTACATTGAGAAGCGCGACGCCCGCCTCCAGGAAGTGCTGCTCTGCATTTCCACCGGCAAGACCATGTCGGACCCCGCGCGCCTGCGCTTGGATGTGCAGGAGTTCTACCTCAAATCGAAAGCCGAAATGCTGAGCCTCTTCGGCGAGGTTCCGCAGGCTCTCGACAACACCTGGGAAATTGCCCAGCGCTGCGGCGTGAAGCTCGAGAAGGTGCCGAATCCCTTCCCGGAGTTTGCCGTTCCGCCGGAGCACACCCTCGAAACCTACTTTGAGTACGTCACCCGCCAGGGCTTCGAAATGCGCCGCGCCGCTCTGCTCCAGCAGGAGGCACGCGGCCTGCTGAAGCACTCTCTGGCGGAATACGAAGAGCGCCTGGAGCGCGAGATCAAGCTCATTGAGAGCATGAAGTTCACGGGCTACTTCCTCATCGTCTGGGATTTCATCCGCTATGCCCGCTCGAAGGGGATTCCCGTGGGTCCGGGGCGCGGCTCCGCGGCCGGCAGCCTCGTTTCCTACTGCCTCCGCATCACGGATATCGACCCGCTGCAATACAACCTGCTCTTTGAGCGCTTCCTCAATCCGGAGCGCATCAGCTTCCCCGACGTGGATATCGATTTTTGCACCCGCCGCCGCGGGGAGGTGATTCAGTACGTCACGGAGAAGTACGGCAGGGAGCAGGTGGCGCAGATCATCACCTTCAACTCGCTTGCCGCCAAGGGCGCCATCAAGGACGTCGGGCGCGTGCTCGACATGAGCTTCGCCGAAGTGGACCGCATCACCAAGATGGTGCCCCCGGTGCTCAATATCAAGCTCAAGGACGCCATTGAGCAGGAACCCGGCTTCCGCGAAGCCGCCGAAAAGGACCCTCGCGTGAAAGAGGTGCTTGAACTCGCCCAGCGCCTCGAAGGCAAGGCGCGCAATGCCGGCGTTCACGCGGCCGGTGTGGTGATCTCACCCATCCCTCTCAAGGAGATCGTCCCCCTCTACAAGACGAACAAGGACGAAATTGTCACCCAGTACGACATGGGCGGGCTCGAAAAGCTCTCGCTTCTCAAGATGGATTTTCTGGGCCTCACCACGCTCACCATCATTGAGGATGCGCTCGGCCTGATCGAGAAAACCAAGGGCCTGAAAGTCGTGCCGGAAGAGATTCCGCTCGACGATCCAGACGCCTATCGCATCTTCGCCCGCGCCCTCACGAGCGGCGTCTTCCAGTTCGAATCCTCCGGCATGCGGGACGTGCTGCGGCGCTATGAGCCCAGCCGGATTGAAGACCTCATCGCGCTCAACGCTCTCTACCGCCCCGGACCCATCCAGGGCGGCATGATCGACGATTTTATTGACCGCAAGCACGGCCGCAAGAAGGTCGCCTACGAACTGCCCGAACTGGAAGAGATTCTCGCCGAGACCTACGGCGTGATCGTCTACCAGGAGCAGGTGATGCAGATCGCCAACAAGCTGGCGGGCTATTCCCTTGGGGAAGCCGACATCCTGCGCCGCGCCATGGGGAAGAAGAAGGCCGAAGAGATGGAGCAGCAGCGCGTGCGCTTCCTTGAAGGCGCCGCGCGCAAGCGTCTGCCGGAGAAGAAGGTCGAGAAAATCTTCGAACTGATGGCGCAGTTCGCCGGTTACGGCTTCAACAAGTCGCACTCGGCCGCGTATGCCTATCTCGCCTACATTACCGGCTATCTCAAGGCGCACTACCCGATTGAGTTTATGGCCGCCCTGCTCACCTCGGAAACGGGCAACACGACTAAGGTGGTGAAATACATCCAGGAATGCCGCGAAATGGGCATCAAGGTGCTCCCGCCCGACGTGAACGCGTCGGACTGGAATTTCACGCCCGACGGTGAAGCCATCCGTTTCGGCCTCGGCGCCATCAAGAACGTCGGCCAGGGCGCGGTTGAATCCATCGCCGCCGCGCGCGCGAAAGTGGGGCGGTTCACGGATCTCTTCCAGTTCTGCGAAGAGATTGACCCCTCGGCCATCAACCGCCGCGTTGTCGAAAGCCTCATCAAGGCCGGCGCGATGGATTCGCTCGAAGGCAGCCGCTCCCGGAAGTTCGAGGCCGTCGAGATGGCGCTTGAAGCAGCCGCGAAGGTCTGGCGGGACCGTGCCTCCGGGCAGACCGGGCTCTTCGGCTTCGAAATGGAAGCCGCGAAGTCCGGTGGGTCGCTGCCCCGTGTGCCCGATTGGGGAGACCGCCAATCCCTCGGCTACGAGAAGGAACTGCTCGGCTTCTACGTCACCGGCCACCCACTCGACGAATACCGGGATCTGGTGCTCGACCTCCGCACGCATGAAAGCGACGGCCTTGAAGAACTGCAGCGTGGCTATGAAGTGAAGCTCTGCGGCGTCTTCAGCGGCATCCAGCGCCGCCGCAACAAGGAAGGCCGCCCCTGGGCCTCCATGGTGCTCGAAGACTGGCTCGGCACGGTGGATCTGGTCTGCTTTGCTAAGCACTATGAGCAACTCGGAGAGCAGATCAAGGAAGACGAAGCGGTGCTGGTGACGGGCAGCGTGCTTCCCGAAGAGAACGGCCCTCCGAAAATTTCCGTCCTCGACATCGTGCCGCTCAAGAACGCCTTCGTGAAGTTCCCGCTGCTCGTCTCGATCCGCGTCCCCGTTGAGCCCGGAAAGCAGAACGGCGAGTCCGGAAAGCAGAACGGCGAATCCCGCGCCGCCCGCCTCCGCGACCTGTTCACCCGCAAGCCCGGCGACACGGAAGTTCAGCTCATTGTCGAGAAGCGTGGCGAATACAGCGCGACCATGACCACAACCTTCAAAATAAAGCCCGACCGCGAATTCAAGACCGAAGTCGCCCGCCTCTGCGGCGACGACGCCTATCAGGTGATCAGTGGCGGGTTTTGACCCCGCGGAGGAGAGGAAAGGAAGCCGATGAGAAGCCGGACACGCTACAGCCCTCAGGAAGCAAGAGCCATTCGCGATTTGCTTGCCGCCAAGCTGAAGGCCTCCCACGATGAGCAGAAGGGAATCCGCGGCGAGATCCGGCGCAGATTCGGTTTCTACATCAGTGACTTCCCGCGGGGCGGCGCATTCGGCCCTCACGATTTCGACGACCTCGTCCGCTCGGGTCAGATTGAGATCACCGGCGGAGATCTTGCGGTTGGTGCGCGAAGAGAATCTGTTCCGCACGTTGCGCGGCAGCCCTCCGCCGTGCCTTCGGCAGCCGGGATGGATCGTCAGACAGGAAAGCGCCAGGATTCCGACGAAGCGTACGTGATCGATCTCTGCGACCGGATTTTGGGGCAAAGCGCGCTGCGCCAGCATCGCTTCCCATTCCTGTTGGGGGATGGTGGAACTCCGCTTCCGGTTGACGCCTACTATCCCGGACTGAGCCTGGTCGTGGAATACCGGGAACGGCAGCATACCGAGGCCGTGAAACTCTTTGACCGCCGAATGACCGTGAGCGGCGTCCATCGCGGCGAACAGCGGCGACTCTACGACCAGCGCAGACGCGACGTCCTGCCAAAGCATGGCATCACCGTCCTCGAAGTGGATTTCTTCGACCTCACCCACGGGCGGGGCAAGCGCCTCATGCGGGATCAGGCGAGCGATCGCAAGTTCCTCGAAGCCGCGCTAGCCCAGTTCAAGCCGCACTGAGATTTTTGGCCTGCCGTACGGCGACAGGCTGCGAGAATCGGCTGTATTCGACGGGCGGATGCCCCGCGGTTTCCGGCCAGGCCGCGGAGGCCGCTGCTTAAGCACCGGAAAGCCAGGCGCGCGCCGTGGCCGTCTCTCGCCGCGTTTGGACGCAGTCGGAGCGCCTGCTATGATCGGTGATTATGTCGATTGGGAAGCGGGAGATACTTGCCCGGGGATTGTATTGGAGTGGCGTTACATCCGTGCTTCACAATCTGCCGCCAAGGAACTCGCTGCTTGTTTTGAATTATCATCGAATAGGCAAATCCGATGACGATCTGTTTGATCCTGGCGTTTTCTCCGCAACAGGCGACGAACTAAATGAACAACTGATCTACCTGAAGCGGCATGCATCGCTGGTGACGCTAGCGGAGGCGAAAGCCTTCTGCCAGGGAACAGTCAAGGATCGGTCTCCGCGATGCCGCGTGTTGCTGACCTTCGACGACGGTTATCTTGATAACTACCAGATCGCCTTTCCTGTTCTTCGCTCACACGATGTGCAGGGTGTCTTTTTTCTTGCAACCGGCTTGATTGGCACCTGCACCGTGCCGTGGTGGGACCACATTGCATTCTCCATTAAGTCCGCGCGGCAGCGCCAATTCAGGCTTTCCTATCCGTCGAATTTGGATGTCGATCTCACCGCAAATGGTGTGGCAAAATGCCTTGAAGATGTGCTGCGTCTTTACAAGGACCCCCAGAATAAGGATGCCGCACGATTTGTTCAGGAGCTGATGCGGGAGGCGAAGTCGGAAGCGCTGCCGGAGACGTTGAGGCGTTTCCTCAACTGGGAAGAGGCCCGGGAAATGATTGCCGGGGGCATGGCGATCGGCTCACATACACATTCTCATCCCGTGCTGGGCCAGTTGGAGCCGGAAGAGCAGCGAAAGGAGTTGACGCTGTCTCGTGCGCGGCTTATGGAGAACCTCGGCGTTGACATTGATGCCCTGGCCTATCCGGTCGGAGACACCAATAGCTACTCAACGCAAACTATGGATATTGCAAACCAAACGGGGTATCAGGTTGCTTTCTCATTTCATGGTGGCTCGAATCTGGCCGGAAAAATAGCACCGTTTGATATTAAGCGGGTCGGAGTCGGATATCAGAGCCAGATCCGGTTTCGCGTGCAGGCGGAAATATACCGAAGCACGGGGCGCTACTTGCCGTAATGGATATGTGAGGCTGTAGGATGGTGCGGAAATACGCCGCTGGTTGCGATTCATGCATGCAGCGCCACAAGGATGACGGAAGGATTTTGCCGTGAACTTGTTCGCCAAGCGATTTCAAACCACCGTCCTGTATCGTTGCGATCTCACTGCGCATCTCGCAATTCCGGACATCACGCCCGAGATCGTCATCCGCAAACTGGATCCCGGTGAGGTGGACAATCTCGTGGAAGTCAATAAAGATGTTGTCGTGCCGCTCGAGATCGGCAAGTTTGAGGCCGGATTGCAGTGCTACGTGGCGGAGCTGAACAACCGGTTGGCGCACTACTCCTGGGTTCAGGAATCCGGGAAGCATGTTCTGGATGGCACTGGCAGAATCCGCCCTGTGCAAAAAGGCCATATCTGGGTGCACGCTTGTTTTACCGCTGACCGGGCGAGAGGGCGGCGAATCTATCCAACGGTTCTTCGCCAAATATTGGATGACTACTCGGCTCGGGGTTTCACGACCGCATGGATCTATGCCCTGGAGAGCAATATCGCATCCCGGAAGGGAATATGCCACGCGGGGTTCAAGGCCGATTCGCGGCTTCGGTCCGTTTTGTTCCGCGAGTTTACGATTCCCCTTCCGTAGCAATCGCGGCATCTCCCTTCCGAGATGGCCGCAAGATTCTCGCCTTGATCGTCCGCAGAAGCGGCACAAGGGCTATAGTCAGATCTCCGAATACCGATCCAGGGCTAAATGCGATATCCTCCATGGCTCTTCGGTGCAGCCACAAGCGCTTATACATCGTATTAGAAGGGGCGGTACACGAATCTTCCCATTCCTCTTCGGTCCCTGCCCGTTCCCGTATCAGTTCGAATTCCAGCAAAGTTCCCGGGGAATACTTTGCATAGGATTCGTCGAAAGCGATCTTGAAGAGATAGCCGCCCTCTTGTGCGCGAAAGGAGACTCGCATGGCAATCGCACGCCCATTCAGCCAGAGGCCGCAAAACCGCAAACGGCCGCTCTCATGCGCGGCTTGGGCAACCTTCCGAAAGAACTCCTCGTGCTTGGCGCTGGACTTCAGCGCCGTTCCGCCGGTGCCCTTCCATCCTGCCGCCTCCAGTTCAAGAAACGCATGCAGCCAGTCTTTGAGGTCGCCGTCTGGCGCGAGAGTCCTGAATTCGAGGGAGCCGCTCTCGGAGAGCAGTTCCTTTTGTCGATGCAGCTTCTTGAGAGTTCGGCCGGAGAACCGCTTCTTGATATACTCGGCGGAATTCCGCAACTGCCGATAGATCGCGCGCGTGTATCGTTCCTCCACGGAAGAAACCAGCTTGCGGGCGCGAATCGTATCCACAAGCAGGTGGTGGAAGTCGCCATCGGCCGGAATCAGACGGAAATGGCCGAGCTTTGGTACGGACGTGCCCGCCCGGATCCAGTCCAAATAGGTTTCAAGAACAAGATCCGCATACTCGCGATGTAACAGAGGCACTCCGCAGAAGCAGTAAATATGAAGGAGATTTTCTACCGATGAGAACGGCAATCCGCCCCATGGCCGGGTGATCGTGAATGGAAAGAGGCCGACCAGAACACGATTGTCCTTAGAACTGGAAGCGGTGCGATACCAGATGAGAGTAATGCGGCTGTCTCCGCCGATGTCGAGGGCGTCGACAGCGTGCGGAAGCATCCATCGCTCGTAGAAGGGATTCGGTTCCACTGCATTTGCGCTTAACAAATCCCACGCGGCCTCGACTTCCACTGCTCTCGCTATCGAAGCAACCTCAACTTCGAAATCGGAACGATCCATGTTTGCCATCTCCGGGGTTCAACTAATCCGTATTGACAGGAGGAGCTTGAATATCCGTCTGAACACGCAGCATTCTCTTCAGTCCCCTTAGCCCCCGAAGGACCGCCATCATTGGAGTATTCCGCTGCACCGTAACCCACTCTAATCGCCGGGTCGCGGTTCCGAGCGAATTCTTGTATAAGGAGTCGCCCGCCATGAAGTCGAATCCGGTAATCTCCTCGCGCTCCAGACAGGCTGAAATTGCTGAGGAAACAGTCAGCAGACCCGGGCTTCGTCGTCTGTCCAGCGTGTAGCAAAAGCCGGACTGATAGTAGTGCACCCAGCCGCGATGCACGAAGCAGTAGAGAAGTCCCACGATCTTCGTGCCTGCTTGCACGCGGAAAAGCAGAACCCGGCCGAAGTTTCGCTGGATCATCCTCGTGTGGAAGAGCGTGAACTTCTCGGAACTGAAGCAGCCGTCGTGTCCGCGCGATTCCCACCGCTCCTGATGGAGTTCGGCGAGCTGCCGAAGCATCTCCATGCCCTCTTCCACACTGTCCGCAATGCGCACCTCACACGTGCTGCCGTCCTCTTCAAACGTGCGCCGCGTTTGGCCGATGCGCTTGCGGGCTTTTGACGATATCGCGGCAAGGTACTCGCAAGGCCCTTCCCTAAGCGGGGCGAAAGCGACGAAATGCGCCGGCTGTTCCAATACCTCGGCCCGGCCCGGCAAAGACTTCAGCATTTGCACCGCCTTCTGTTCGACGATGCCGGGGAGCAGCAGCTCATCCCATCCGCGCCCTTTCAGATAGGCAATCAGAGCGCGTGCGACGGATTCTTCATGCTCACCGAGAGCCAAGAGCGCATTGTACTCGATGCACGTGGAATCGGACGCGTCCTCGCCGGCACAATTGAGGTACACCCGCCGCAACGGAACTCCCCGTATCCACTCGACGCGCCAAACCAGCAGACAGCAGCCGACCGTCTCGCTTCCGTTCGTGAAGGTCAGAATCTCGGGGTTCAGATCGTTGCCGAACACCGAAAGCCAGCAATCGACCCATTCCCGCGAAAGAAAGAACGAAGCATCATGGCAGCGGCTGTGAATGCGTTCCCAAACAGGAGCAACGCCGGACCATTGCCGCCAGCTCAATCTTTCTGCGGAGACCATCGCCACTCCTGAACATTCTCGCATAGCGAGACCGGATGCACCCCTTCGCAGTGGCTCAAGCACAGCAGTTCAAGGCACGCCACTAACCGCGGCACGGGCAACGCCCCGCAGGGTGGGGAAGCGCACTCCGATGTGCCCTCGTGCTCATATAAAATGGTGGCCCGGAAGAAACCCTTCTCCCTTTTCGGGAGCGGCAGCCCTTCGCGCGGCGACAGATTGCCCGATGGGGTCTCGCGAGCGTGTGCACCGATTGCCGTTTTCAGATCCGGTCCAGCACGGCGAGAGACGCGGGCGGCACTCTGATCGGCGTCCTCCCGCGGAGCGGTCTCCAGGTTCTCATCCGTCGTGTAGGTTGGCCCTAACGCCTCTTCCCCGTCTTCGGTTTGAATCTCGACGTCTGGATAGAGCCGCCGCAAGTCCCATTCATTTACCCACCTGCGGACGCAGGGCCGCATGCGGCGGGCCAAGGACGCACCCAGCGGCGGAATCTCCGATGGTCCCCAAAACCACTGCCCTTGCCCTCGGAGGTTTGGACCAACAGACCGCTTCCATCCGGCCAAGAAGCAAAGGAGGGCGGTCAACACATTCCCATGCCGGGTGTCTCAAAGTACGTGACACGTACCGGTGCTGCATACTGTGGCTCAAACACTTGCCACAGCGACACAAGCGAAACGGGCGGCGGCCGCAGCTTTTGGGTAACCTAACGCACGGTTGCGGCTATCCTATTTTTATGCGGCGATCGGCCTTGCTCCTGCTTGTTCTCGTTCTCGTGGCAGCCTTCTCCCCACCGGCGCTGGCGGAGGAGTTTTGCTTCGGGTTTCTGCTGGCGAAGGCGAATCGGGTCGTGCTTCCGGAGGCCGAGGCGGCGGAGATCCAGCGGGGACACATCGACTTCCTGCGCCGGATGGGCGAGTCCGGGAAACTGCTGGCGGCGGGGCCGCTCGAAGGATCGGAGACCATCCGCGGCATTGTGATTTACCGCTGCGCGAATCTTGAAGAAGCGGCCGGACTCACGGAGCAAGACCCGGCGGTGCAGCGCGGGCGGCTCCACGCCGTGTTCCAGATCTGGCGCGGCCCCAATCGCCTTGGCGAACCGCTGGCGGACGCTGCCCAGCGAGACCCGGCGGCGAAACCCGCCATGGTGAAGCTGCCGTTCCTCCTTCTGCGCCGCACGGAGAAGGGGCAGCGGGACCCCTCGCTGAAGACGATGCGCAAGGAGCAGGACTTCCTCGCGAAGCTGCACCGGCGCAGGCAGCTTCGCATGGACGGAGCCTTTCTCGGCAAACCGAACCATCCCTACGAAGGCGCGGAACCCGGAGCGCTGCTGGTCTTCGACGCCATGCCGCTCAAGGACGCGATCGGCATTGCCAAGGATCATCCGTTGGTGGAGAAGGGGTACGCCACCATCGACGCGCTGGAGTGGATGGTGGCGGACTCTGCGATCCCCCACCCCTGACCGTGCCGCACTGAGAGCTTCCTACTCGGAAAGCCTCCAGCGCGCGGCCCGCAGCACGGCCCGCGGCGACGTGCGCAGACGCTCATACCAGACGGTATAGAGCGAGCCGTCGGCGAGTTCCACCGTCGAAGGATAACCGAGGTCGCCTCCCATGCCGTCGCTGCTGATCGCGATGGGGGCGGACCACGTTGCTCCCTCATCGTCGCTCCACCGGGCCTGATTCCCGAAGGGCGCGCGCCGGTATCCGTAGGCCATCAGCAATCGCCCGCTCCGCAGCCGCAGCAGATGCGAAGGCAGGCCCCAGACGCCGATCGAATGCGGCGTCGTCCAGGTTGCCCCGCCGTCGGTGGATTCGGTCTGCAGCGTCTCGCCCTCATTGTTCGTGTTGGCATTGCGGATCTGCACGATCAGCTTGCCGGACGGCGCTTCGACGGCATGCAGTTCGTGATACTTCGTCACGGTGTCTCCGTCGCGCACCGGCAGCCTCCGCATGGGCGTCCAGGTCACGCCGTCATCGCTGGAGAAGGAGATGCCCGCGTGCTGGCCTTCCGTCCAGAGTTCCTTCCCCGCGTAGAGGAGCCGCCCATCCCGCAGCGCCACCGGGCCGTGCGGGCTGTTCAGCGGCACCCGGTAGGGGGCGGACCAGGTTACCCCGCCGTCGGGAGAGCGCAGCATCCAGGTGTCGAGCAGCGCCGCGCGCTGAGCCGCGTTCAGGCGATTGTGGGCGGCGTTCCAGCGGGCGCGCCGATCTTCCGGCCACTCCGCGCCCCTTCGGGCAAGCGTGGATTCATAGGCGAGGGAAGTGAAGGTCGTCACCAGCAGGCTCCCTCTTGGGGTCACGCAGATGCCCGCATCCCGATCGTCGATCGCCGTGTCCATCAGCACTTCCGGCCAGGTCCAGGTGCGGCCGTCATCATGGGAGCGCATCAGTTCCACGCGCCCGAACGGGCACACATGGGATTCCCGCCCTCCCGACGCCACCGTGAACAGCGTGCCATTGACATCCCGAGCCACGGTTCCCCAGCCGTTGTAATACTCCGGCTCCTGGCTGATCACCTTGGCCGCTTCCACCGTGGCTGGCATCCGCTCCTGCGCGTTCGCGCGGGGGAAGGCTGTCGCAGCAGCGACGCCGGCGGCAACGAGCGAGGGAGTGGAGACAAAGGAGCGGCGAGAAATCATATCCTTCTCACCTTATCGAATCCGCCCCAAGTCGTGCCCGCATTACATTGCCGAGGCGAGCACATGGCAGAATCTACACGGCTGACGTGCGGCCGTGGCCGCTAGCAACGCAAGCGGTTTCGGGGATCGTCGCCCATTCCCCCAAAAATCGGTCACAAAAGGAAATTTCAGAAAATGCTAGCCAAATGGCAGTCGGATTGCTTATTCTGCTTTGAGACCGGGTTTTGCATCGGGCGGCCCGGCTCCATCTTGTGACATAGGTGAGCGTTGAACGGAATGATCGTCCTTTCTATCGTGGTTGTGCTCTCCGCCTCACTGGCAATCGCCAGTGTCAGCGCGCTGTTTTTGCTGAAAGCTCTGCTGCACGCCATCCGTCCCGGCCACTCTTCCGCCTCGCGAACGCCATCGCCACAATAGCCCGGCCGCGTTGCTTCCGCCTCCGCTATCGGCTCGTCGCGATAAGCTCGTAGTGGAGACAGGCGATGAAACCAACACGACTCGATTTTCTGCGCACTGCCGGCGCCGCCGCCGCGCTTCCCGCTCTCGCGGCCACGGGCGCTCCGCAGTCCGCAAGTTCTTCCCCCGCGATGCCCCCCGCCGATCTCGGCAGCCGCTTTGCCGATGTGGAGGCGCTCCTCCGCCAGAATACTTACCGGTTGTCGTTCCTCGGCTCCCGCTTCCAGTCCCACGCGGCCTTTGAAGCCGCGGCCCGTCAAGCCGTCTTCGACGCCCTGCTCTATCGCCCGGAGCCCGTCGATCCTCAGCCCGAAGTGCTCGAAACTGTCGATTGCGGCAGCTACACACGGCGGCGCATCGCCTTTCGCACCACTCCCCACTTCCGCGTCCCCGCCTACGTGCTTGTGCCCAAGAACCTGAGCGGCCCCGCGCCGGGCATCGTGGATCTGCACTCCCATGGCGGCATGTTCCTCTTCGGCAAAGAGAAGGTGGTGGACCTCAACGCCGGGGGCACCCGGAATCACCCTGCCATGGTCCCCTATCATCGCGAGAACTATGAATCCCGCCCCACCGCCACGGCGCTCGTGCAGCGCGGCTATGTCGTGATCTCGATTGATGCCTTTGGGTTCGGCGAGCGGCGCATCGTGCTGGACCGGGATCTGCCGAAAGCCGCCGACCGCGATTCGATGAGCGTCGAAGAGGTGCGGCGCTTCAGCCGGATCTGCGCGGCAAAGGAATCCACGATCGTGAAGTCGCTCACCCTGGCTGGGGCGACCTGGCCGGGAGTGGTCTTCTGGGACGATATCCGCACCGTCGACTATCTGAGCGGCCTGCCGGAGGTGGACCCCAAGCGCATTGGCTGCCTGGGCGTTTCCATGGGCGGTTACCGTTCGCTCTATCTGGCGGCCCTGGACCCCCGCATCCGCGCCGCGTGCGTCGCGGGCTTCATGTCCACGGCGAAGCCCATGCTGAGGGCCCACGTCGATACGCACTCGTTCATCCATTTCCTCCCGGCTCTCCACCGGGATCTCGATTTTCCCGATGTTGCGACGCTCACCGCGCCGCGCGCGCTGATGGTGCTGCAGTGCTCCAGGGATGGGCTGTTCCCGCTTGAAGGAATGCGGGAATCCGTTACGCAAATCGCGGCCGGTTACCGCAAGGCGGGCGTGGCGGATCGTTTCCGGGGCGAGTTCTACGATCACCCGCACATCTTCAGCCTCAACATGCAGAACGAGGCCTTTGCCTGGCTTGACCGGCACCTGCGGGAGAGCTAGATTTCGGCGAGCGATGTACCGCCAAGCTCGGGAGAGGCGTCTATGGGGATGAAAGAGGAAATTGGCCGCGCACTGCTCATGTTCGGTCTCGTGCTCAGCGCGGCCGGTTCCCTCTTTCTGTTCGCGGATAAACTGCCCTTCGGGCTGGGAACGTTCCTCGGGAAGCTCGGGCGCTTGCCCGGCGACATTGTCTGGAAGGGCCAGTCTTCCACGGTCTACTTCCCAGTCGTCACCTGCCTCGTTCTGAGCGCTCTGCTCAGCCTGCTCTTCGGGTGGCTGGGCCGCCGGTAGCGCGGCATCTCACGCGGAGCGACGCGCCTAGAAAGGGATGTCGTCGTCGGAGGCCGAGAAGTTCGAAGACTGGTCGTGATGCCCGCCGGAGTCGTCGCCCCGGCTTTGTCGGCCTTGGCCGCCGGAATAGCCACCGCCATCGTCGCCGCCGCCACCGAGCAGAACGATATCGTCCGCGATCACTTCGGTGATGTAGGTCGTCTTGCCCTCGTTGTTCTCATAGCTCCGCGTGGTGAGGCGGCCCTCCACGTAGATCTGCTTGCCCTTTTTCAAATAGTCCGCCACGCGTTCCTTGCCCCAGGCGACGATGTTGTGCCAATCGGTTTGCTCTTTGTTCTCGCCGGTCTGGCGGTCTTTCCATTGGCGTGTGGTGGCGATGCTGAAGGTGGTGCGGGCCTGCCCGGAAGGCGTGAACTTGGTCTCCGCATCCCGCCCCAGGTTGCCGATCAACATGACTTTGTTTACGCTGCGAGCCATATCTTCGAGAGTATCTCATAGAAGCGCGTCGAAGAACCGCGAAGGTCGCCGAGGCCGAGGGTGCTACGGCCGCGGAAGGTTGCGGCGGATACCCGCATCGTAGAGCCAGCCGCCAAGGACGCCGCCGAGGAGCGGGGCGACGATGGGCACCCAGAAGATGTGACCGCCATCGGTGAGCCCGTTGTTGCGGAAGCCGGCCAGCGCCACGAACAGGCGCGGGCCGAAGTCGCGCGCCGGGTTGATGGCGTAGCCGTGCATGCCGCCGAACGAGATGCCGATGGCCACCACCGTAAGGCCAATTAACATCGGCGTCAGAATGCCGGAAGGCTGGTTGTCCTCGTCCACCAGCGCGAAGATCAGAAACAGCAGCAGTGCCGTCCCAATCACCTGGTCGAGGAAGCCGGCCTGCAAGATCTCGGGGAATGCGGGGAAGGTCGTGAACACACCCGCCGTGTTCATGCGCAGCGGGTCCACCTTGTCGAAGGCCGGCAGGTAGTTCCAATAGACCAGCGCGGAGGATAAGAACGCCCCCGCCACCTGCGCCAGCGAGTAAGGCAGCACTTTTCGCCACGGGAACCGCCTAAAGCACGCGAATGCCAGAGTAACGGCGGGGTTCAAGTGCGCGCCGGAAATCTTGCCCGCGGTGTAAATGCCGAAGGTCACACCCAGGCCCCAGCCGATGACGATATTCGTGAAGCCGCCCTTCACCACCTCGCCGGGAACGCCGGTGCCGAAAAGCAGCACCATCGCCACCACTCCCTGCCCAAACAGCATCAAAATCGCGGTGCCGATAAACTCGGCGATCAGCTCGGCGCGGAGGCCTCTTTGCGGCATACCGCATGAGTGTATCATTAGGCAGGTTCATCGCGGAGGAGGAGAGGAATGGAGACACGGAGGCGGTGGCTGAGCCGCGCGGGAGGCCTGGCCGCGCTCGGCGCTGTCGCCGGAAACAGCCGCGCGGCCGCCCAGGAGAGCCGCCCGTTCGGCACCGCAAAATCTGAGGCGTGGCGGGCGGAATTGAACGAAGTGCTGCGGGCGAACATCCTGCGATTCTGGCTGGATAAGTCGATCGACCGGGAGCACGGCGGCTATTACATGCACTTCGACGAAGCGGGCGCGCGCAAGGCGGAGAACACGAAAGCCATCGTCACCCAGGCCCGCACGCTATGGCTCTTTTCGAGAGCCAGCCGCAACGATTTCGAAGGCCGGGGATTGCCCGTCCGGCAGGATCTGCTGGCCGCCGCGCGGCACGGCTTCCACTTTCTAAGAGACCGCATGTGGGATGCCGAGCACGGCGGCTTCTATTGGATGCTGGATCCCGTCGCGGGCAAGGTGCCGATGCCCGCGAAGCACCTCTATGGCCAGAGTTTCGCGCTCTACGCCCTCGCCGAATACCACCGTGCCAGCGGAGACCAGGAACCTCTCACCCTGGCGGACCGCTTGGCGGAACTGCTGGAGCGCCGGGCCTACGACGCAACCTATGGCGGCTACGAAGAGTTCTTTGAACGCGATTGGAAGAAGCCGCCCAAGGGCACGGCGGGCTATATGGGACCTTCGCACTGGAAGCTCATGAATACGCACCTCCACCTCCTGGAGGCGTTCACGACTTACCTGGATGCGAAGGAGAGTCCGTTCGTGCGCGGCCGCCTTGAGGAACTGATGCAGATCCAGAGCAACGCCGTGGTGCGGAAGCATCTGGGCGCTTGCACGGACAAGCACGAGCGGGATTGGACGCCCATTACCGACGGTGCCAGCGGGCGCGTATCCTATGGCCACGACATTGAGAACGTCTGGCTGCTCGCCGATGCCAACCGGGCGCTGGGGCATTCCAGCTACCCGCTCCGCGACCTCTTCTCCGCGCTGTGGGATTACGCCCTCAAGCACGGATACGACTCTTCGCAGGGCGGGCTCTATTATGCGGGGGAGCCGGGTGCGCCCGCTTCCAACCGCGAGAAGTCCTGGTGGGTGCAGTCCGAGGTGCTGGTGAGCGCGCTCACGATGTTTGAATTGACCGGCCAGCCGCGCTTCCTCGACATCTTCGAGCAAACCTGGAATCTGGTGAGAACGAAACTCGTGGATCGCGAGTCCGGTGAGTGGCGCGCGCGAGTTCCCGGCCCGGACAGCCCCGGCGGGGACAAGGCGAACAACTGGAAGGCGGGCTACCACAACGGCAGGGCGATGATCGAGTGCATGAAGCGTCTGTACCGGCTGGAAACACCCGCCTGACGCGCTCCGGCGTTTTGCGGTATATGATGAGGGGCATCATGAAAGCCATCTCACGCCGCGAAATGTTGCTGGCCTCGCTTGCGGGCCTTTCCCTTGCCGCCTCGTCCTGCAAACCGGCTGCTGGAGCCAAGAGGCCGAACATCCTCTTCATCATGACGGACGACCACTCATCGAATGCCATCGGTTGTTATGGCAGCAAGGTGAATGAGACTCCCCACATGGACCGCCTCGCGAGCGAAGGCATGCGAATGGACCGGGTCTTCGCCACCAACTCCATCTGCACCCCAAGCCGCGCCACCATCCTTACCGGCAAGTACAGCCATCTCAATGGAGTGCCTGTCTTTAACCGCTTCGACGGCTCACAGCAAACCGTCGCGAAGCTCTTGCAGAGGGCGGGCTACTACACGGCGATGATCGGCAAATGGCACCTGGGCAGCAACCCCACGGGCTTCGATTACTGGAATATCCTTCCCGGCCAGGGCATCTATCACGACCCCGTGTTCTACGACAAGGACGGCTCGCAGACCTACCCCGGCTACGTTACCGACGTGACCACGGACATTACGATTGATGCAATTAAGAACCGCCCCGCGGATAAGCCCTTCTTCGTGATGTCGCACCACAAAGCGCCGCATCGAAGCTGGGAGCCGGACGAAAAACACCGGAAGATGTTTGAGAACAAACACATCCCGGAACCGGAGAATCTGCGCGACGACTACGCCACCCGGACCGATGCCATTCGCGAACAGCAACAGTCTGTGTTCCGGGACATGACCCGGCGAGATCTCAAGCTCACCCCACCCGCCAACCTGGAGGGCGCTGCCCGCCGCGAATGGATGCAGACGAAACCCACGGAAGTGGAAACAGAGGTTGGGGGTGTGAAGAAGACGCTGAAGGGCAAGGAACTGGAAGATTGGAAATACCAGCGCTACATGCAGGATTACCTCGCCGTCGTCCAAAGCGTGGACGACAACGTGGGACGCATGCTCGATTGGCTGGACGCCAACGGCCTCCGGGAAAATACCGTGGTTATCTACACGAGCGACCAGGGCTTCTTCTTGGGCGAGCACGGCATGTACGACAAGCGCTTCATGTACGAGGAATCCCTCCGCATGCCCTTCCTGGTGCGCTGGCCCGGCACGGTGCCGGCCAAGGGAACTTCGGAAGCAATTGGAATCAACTGCGACTTTGCTCCCACGTTTCTGGATCTCGCGGGAGCGGCGGTCCCGGCTGATATGCAGGGCCGCAGCCTGGTGCCGATCTGGAAAGGGACGACGCCCGCCGATTGGCGGGATGCCATGTACTACCGCTACTACCACGATCCCGGCGATCACAATACGCGGGCGCACTATGGCATTCGCACGGCCAGCCACAAGCTGATTTATTTTTGGAAAAAAGACCAGTGGGAGTGCTACGACCTGCTTGCCGATCCCCACGAGATGAATAATATTTACAACGACCCCAAAGCCCAGGAAGTTGTCGCGAAACTAAAGGAGCGTCTGTACGCGCTCAAGAAAGAAGTGAAGGACGACGACCAGTTTGCGAATGAGCAGCCGAAGGAATCGTCCTACGTGGAAGCCCCGCCTCCGAAGAAGATTTAGGCGAGCCGCGATCGCCTCGCTGCCAACGGCCGGTTCCTGGCAGGCAGTGCCAGGAACCGGTTCCTGCGTGCCGGGAGAATTCCAGCCAACGATCCTTGCTCTCGTGAGCCCAGCCAGCCCTCCGGCGGCGAGTGGAACTCAGAGTTGCGCCCCAGATTCCCGGAATCCGATCGGGCCGCCGCACGGTGAGGGGGCTGTTCCCGAGATCCGAATCCTGTGGCGGCGCGCCCGTCCGCTTTGCGAGGGTGCGAGGTTTCCAAAAATTAATATTATCAAGAATATATGCACATTATTTCGTTCTACACGAAACGGTATGTGCAAGATGCCCGGAATTAGAATGAAAATTCAATCATTTACTGGCCAATTCTAAGCCTCCTCGGCCGGATTCTTCCTGCTTGAATTCCATTTTTGGTAGATTTGTCCGGGATTAAGTGCGTAACTCCCTTTGCGAATTTCACACTTCAACGTCCGCAACTGATATTATTGGCGAAACCCCTCCAGGGATTGCGGTTTGTTCCGTGCCGGTGCGAACCGACTTCAGTTTGGAGTTTAGAGGATGAGATCAACTCGACGAGTTCTGATAGCGCTTATTGCGGTCCTGATTTATCTGGCCGCCAACGTTACCCCAGCGGCCGCGCAGGACGCGCGCGGCACGGTGCTCGGGAGAGTCTCCGACGAATCCGGATCGGTGGTTCCCGGCGCCGAGGTCCGCATTACCAATGAGGCCACCGGAGTCGTCGCCGCCGCGCAGGCGAACGCGAGCGGCAACTTCGTGCTGCCCTATCTGATTCCAGGCACCTATTCTCTGTCGGTCGAGATGACCGGCTTCAAGAAGTGGATCCGGCCGGGCATTCAGGTGCGCATCAACGACAGCGTCGAGGTGAACGTGGATCTGTCGGTGGGAAGCGTGACGGAATCGATCGAAGTCACTAGCACCACGCCGCTGCTCTCCACCGCCGAAGCCTCGCTCGGCCAGGTGATTGACGAGCGCCGCGTGCTCGAACTGCCGCAGTTTGCCGGCAACGCGATGGACCTGGTGCATCTCGCGCCGGGCACCGTGAACGGCACCAACCTGCGCCTCCGCAAGGCGGGCTTCAATGCCGCCCCCTCCCAGTTTTCCACCGATGGCGGCGGCAACAATCAGAACGAGTTTTCGATTGACGGCGTTTCCAATACCTACTCGGACGGAACTGCGCCGCGCGTCGCGTTCTCCCCGCCTTCCACCGCGATCAGTGAGTTCAAGGTGCAGACTTCGGCGTTCGATGCCTCTCTCGGCCACACCATGGGTTCGACGGTGAACGTTTCGACGAAGTCGGGAACCAACCAACTGCACGGCGAAGCGCACGAATGGTTCCGCCACTCCGCGCTCGACGCCCCAGACATCTTCCAGAACCGTTCCGGCCAGAAGATCTCAATTTACCAGGATAACCGCTACGGCGCATCCGCCGGCGCGCCGATTTTTATTCCCAAGTTCTATGACGGAAGGAATAAGAGCTTCTGGTTTTTTGCTTACGAGGCCAATAAGTTTGGCAATCCCTCCTCGGGCGGCAACATCCTGTCCTCCGTGCCGACGGCCAAGATGCACGAAGGCGACCTCTCCGAATACTACGCACTCGGCGGGGCATACCAGGTTTACGACCCCTACAGCACGCGCCTGCAGAATGGCAGCTACGTGCGCACGGCAATCCCGAATAACATCATTCCAAAGTCTCAGCTCGATCCCGTTGGGATGAATTTTATCAACCTCTATCCGCTTCCGAACCAGCCGGGCACCAAGGATTTCCGGAACAACCATTACCGGTCCGGCAAGGCCCTGGAAGATTACTGGGTCTGGATCGCGCGGATCGATCACGCCTTTAGCGACAACCACCGCGTGTTCCTGCGGCTCCATCGTGATTTCTGGGAGGAGGACAAGAACCGCTCCTTCAACAACGATACCAACGGCGTCATCTTGAACCGGAATAATAAGGGTCTGGCCTTCGATGACGTTTACGTCATCTCCCCGTCGTTCCTAATGAACTTCCGCTATGGCTTGACTTTCCAGGATTTCCCGGAGCGGCGCACGTCCCAGGGCGCGGATCTGTCGAAGCTGGGCCTTTCGGCGCAGACTATTGCACTGAGCCAGAACCCCTCCATCGCGACGCTGCCAAGAATCGATCTGGCACCGTTCACGGCCATTGCGCCCTGGGAGTCTCAGGACGGCTACACGGCGTCGACAACGAACACCTTTTTGGCCAATTTCACGAAGATGCATGGGGACCACAATATTCGGTTCGGTCCGGAGTTTCGCGTCTACCGGGAGAGCCGCAACCGATATGGTACGTCCCTTTCTCCTCAGTACAACTACAACGCCACCTATACGAGGGCGAGTGACACTTCGGCGAATCCGACTCTTGGTGGTACGCTCGCATCGATGCTGATGGGGATTCCCGCGGGCTCGATGTCCGTGAACGACTCCTACGTGGAGCAGGACAAGTATTTCGCGCTCTACGTTCATGACGATTGGAAGGTGAGCCGGAAGCTAACTCTGAATCTCGGCCTCCGCTGGGAATTGGAGACGCCGATCACCGAACGTTTTGACCGGGCGGCGATCGGTTTCGACGGTGACACGCCGAATCCGTTGAACGATGCGGCTCGGGCGAACTACGCGAAGAATCCGATTCCAGAGCTCCCGCTGGCCGACTTCAAGGCCATGGGAGGACAGACTTTCGCCAACGTCGGGGGGAACAGCCGCACCTATTGGAAGGGCCAGAAGGACAACTTCCAGCCCCGCGTCGGGTTTGCCTACCAGTGGAAGCCGAAGACCATTTTCCGCGGCGGCTACGGCATCTTCACGTCATCCATCGGCGTGAACTACACGAACACCAACCAGACCGGATTCTCCCAGTCGACGCCCATCCAGGCTTCGCTCGATAACGGCCTGACTTTCATTGCGACGAATGCGAATCCGTTCCCGAATGGGCTGATTCCCGCACCGAAATCGAGCCTGGGCCTGATGACCAACATCGGACAGGGGATCACCTTTTTCAACAAGGAACGAAAGCACCCCTATGCGCAGCGCTGGAGCTTTGGCATCCAGCAGGAACTGCCCATGCTGTTCATGATCGAAGCGTCCTATGTCGGCAACCGGACCACGCGCCTGCTGGTGGACCGGGAACTGAGCTACACCCCGGCGGAATTCCTGTCGACCTCGCCCGTTCGCGACCAGGAGACGATCAATTTCCTGGGCAAGAGCTTCCCCAATCCGTACTACGGCCTGGATCCGATCTTCGGGAAGAACACTTCACGCGCCGGTCTGCTGCGCCCGTTCAGCGAGTTTTCGAGTGTCCGGATCATCGGCGACCCCGCCGGATACTCGTGGTACCACTCTCTGCAGACCCGCATTGAGCGTCGGCTCGCGAACTCCTTCACCGTTCAGACCTCGTATACGTGGTCAAAGACCATGGAGGCACGGGAATTCATGAACCCGCAGGATCCCATGCCGTATGAGAGCATCTCCAACCTGGACCGGACCCACCGTCTGACGGGCTCGGGCATCTGGGAACTTCCGCTCGGCCGGGGGCGCCGCTTTGGCACCAATTTGCATAAGGCGGTCGACTTCATCGTGGGCGGCTGGCAGTTGGGTGGCATCTATCAGCATCAATCGGGAGAACCGCTTGGCTTCGGGAACCGCATCTTCAGCGGAGATCTGAAGTCGATCGTGATGCCGAAAGACCAGCGAGGAGTGGATGGCTGGTTTGTCCCGGCGGCTACGGCTGGCTTTGAGACCTCAGGCGCGAGGCAGTTGGCTTCCAATATCCGGCGATTCCCGCTCCGGTTCTCTTCGGTCCGTGGCCCGAACCAGGACCGCTGGGACTTCTCGCTGATCAAGAACTTCCGGATCAACGAGCAGTGGAACACTCAGTTCCGCGCGGAGACGTTCAACGCGATGAACCACCCGAACCTGTCGAATCCGAATACCGATCCGACAAGCGCGGCGTGGGGAACCATCACCGGCCAGGACAGCCCTCGGTCCTGGCAGCTTTCGCTGAAGGTTGTTTTTTAACCAAAGCGAAGTTCGTTGTGCCTTTGCCCGCGCCGTCTGCCCGACGGCGCGGGTTTTTTGCGGGTGACGAAGATCTCCGCGGATACCTTCAAAATGGCGGCTCTTCCGTGGTGGAACCGTCGCTGAGCAGCGCTTCGGCGAAGCGGATCGCGATTGCTTTTCCGTTGTCTCCAATTTCCCCTACCGGGCCCACGCAGGATGGGCAGCCGGATTCGCAGTGGCAGGCCCTCATCAGGCTCAGCGCGCTCGTGAGCAGGGCGCTTGTGGCGCGATAGAGCGGTTCGCTCAGGCCGATTCCGCCGGGGTAGGCGTCGTAGAGGTATAGGTTCGGTTCGATGCGAATGCCTTCCGTGAGCGGTTCGTCGGAGAAGGCCAGGCCGAGATCGCGGGGGTCGCACATCAGCAGAAACGCGGCCACGGTGCGAAGCGCATTGCCCAGCCCGGCGAGGCCGTTCTGCTTTTCGAGAGGGGAGAGGTCCGCGAACTGGGTGAGGAAGCGCTCCGTCAGGTGCAGCCACCAAGCGGTGGTATGCATCTCCTGTTCCGGCATCGAGAGGTGCCCCGCGCCGATGTTCTCCATCGTGTAAAACTTGATCTTCTTGAAGCCGACGATCTGGCGGTTTACGCGGGCCTCGCCATGCTTGACGTTGGCGAACTGGATGGGGCGGGCGGCGAACTCTTCAATCGAGCGGACCTGGGTATAGTCGATGGCGTCGGTGAAGTAGTCGCACTCCACGGCGCGGACGTAGGCTTTGCGGCCCTCGTAGTCAAAGCGCTCCACCTGATATTGGCGCGCCTCGTGAAGGTAAATCGCCTTCTCATGCAGGGTGGTGAGGGCGGAGGGGAAATCCACTTCGGCGATCACCCTGGCGTCGTGGGTGGTATCGATCACGACGAAGTTGTCGCTGGTGATGGCGCGGAGGCTGATGGAATCCGCGGGGTAGGTGTCTGATATCCAGTGCCAGGCGTCGCCGGATTGGTGTATGAAACCAAAGTCTTTCAGAAACTCACAGAGTTCCGCGGCGTCGTGCCCTCCGAAGGTTTCGTCCCGCTTCACGGGCAGTTCAAAGACGGCGCATTTGAGGTGGCTCAGGAGAATTTCCAGGTTGTCTGGGTTCACCGAGGCCCGTTCGGGGGAGCTGCTGAAGAAATACTCCGGGTGTTCGATGATGAACTGGTCCATGGGCGCGCTGGAGGCCACCATGATGGCGATCGACGCGGATTGCCGACGCCCGGCCCGGCCCGCGCGCTGCCAGGTGGAGGCAATCGTGCCGGGGTAGCCAGCCAGAACGACGGCGTCGAGCGAACCGATATCGATACCCAGTTCGAGAGCGTTGGTGGCCACGACCGCGCGGATCTCCCCTTCGCGCAGCGCCTTCTCAATCGCCCGGCGTTCCTTGGGGAGGTAGCCGCCGCGATAGCCCCGCACCGCCGTATCGGGCAGCGGACCGCGTTCATTCGCATCCTTGAGGTATTTCGTGAGCACCTCGGTAGCCAGGCGGTTGTTGGTGAAAACGAGGGTTTGCAGGTTGCGTTCGATGAGATCCTGCGCGAGCCGCTTGCTTTCCGCGAGATAGCCGCGGCGAATGCCAAGCTGCTGGTTCACGACCGGTGGATTGTAGAAAACAAAGAACTTCTCTCCACTTGGGGCACCATTCTCGCTTACCAGTTCGAACGGCTGCTCCGTGAGCGCTTCCGCGTGTTCCCTGGGGTTTGCGATGGTCGCGGAACAGCAGATGAACTGCGGCTTCGTTCCGTAAAACAGGCAGATGCGCTGCAGGCGGCGCAGCAGGTTCGCAAGGTGGCTGCCATAGACGCCGCGGTAGGAATGGAGTTCGTCGATGACGACATAGCGCAGATTTTCAAAGAGCTTGGCCCACTTGGTGTGGTGAGGCAGGATGCCGGTGTGCAGCATGTCCGGATTCGTGAGGACGACGTTGGCCCGTTCGCGAATGGCGCGGCGGGC
The DNA here is from genome assembly GCA_039812845.1 of Bryobacterales bacterium. Classification (GTDB taxonomy): domain Bacteria; phylum Acidobacteriota; class Terriglobia; order Bryobacterales; family Bryobacteraceae; genus JACTMJ01. Next base: position 54,846 of record JBDIBK010000002.1, on the reverse strand, counting down.
GTCCTGCGGTGTGTCGCCATCGTAAGTGAAGACTTTCAGATCGCTGCCGCAATCCTCGATCAATCCATGCAACTCATGAAGCTGATCTTCCGCCAGGGCTTTCGTGGGAAACAGATAGAGCGCCCTGGTTGACGGGGCTGCCAGCGCAGCCTCGAGCACGGGGAGGTTGTAGCAGAGCGTCTTGCCGCTGGCGGTTGGGGTGACGACGGTGACGTTCCGGCCGTCGCGAATGTGGGTGTACGCCTGGCCCTGGTGCCCATAGAGGCGCTGGATTCCTCGACGCCGGAGCGCATCGGCCACAGCGCTTGGCAGGGTTTCCGGGAAGGCAACGTAGTCGCCCTCCGAGGCGGGTTGGCGGTGAACGGCGCGAATGGATGGGTGCCCTTCGCTCCGCATCGCCTCGAAACGGGTGATCGCGCCATTGAGGCCCTCGCTTCGCTTGCGAACAGGCTCTGGAAGACCGGTTTCGTCGAATTCGGGAAAGCCCAGGGAGAGATTCATTGTGCTCTGATTTTTCGCCTTTTCTTTGCTAGAGTAACGGATGCGGTGTTCCGACACAAGCGAGCACGAACGGGAGCGGCGGACGCTCCGGCTGGCGGCTTCACGATTATTTGTTTCGTCGCCTTGTGGACCCCCGCCATTCGTCGGAGAATCAAGGATTGGGGGGCGAAAGATAGAAATTGGCCGTTAAGGGTTTTGAAGAATCAACCAGGCTGGATGGCTCCGACCGGTGGACCGTGTTTGCGGCGAATGAACTCTACGACGTATCCCGGTGGAGCAACGGATACTTTTCGGTAGGGAAGAACGGCAATCTGCTCGTCCACCCCGAAAAGGATCCCATTCGTTTCATCGATATCAAACAGTTGGTGGACCGTCTGCAGTTGCGCGGCATCAGCCTGCCGATTCTGCTGCGGTTCACGGAAATCCTCGGTCACCGGCTTCGTGAGATTCAGGAAGCCTTCGGAAACTCCATCAACGAGTTTGGCTACAAGGGCGGCTATGCCTGCGTCTTCCCCATCAAGGTGAACCAGCAGCGGCAGGTTGTGGAAGAAGTCTATCGCTATGGGAAGCCATTTGGATTCGGCCTTGAAGCAGGTTCGAAGCCGGAATTGCTGGCGGTGCTGGGCGTTTCGGATAACGACACTCCCATCCTTTGCAACGGCTTCAAAGACGACGAATACATCGAAATGGCGATGCTGGCCAAGAAGATTGGCCGCAATGTGATCCCGATCGTGGAGAAGTTCTCCGAGCTCGATCTGATCTTGCAATACGCGGAGAAAGTGGGCGTGACCCCCTCAATCGGCCTGCGGCTGAAACTGGCCGCGCGAGGGTCCGGCCGCTGGCGGTCCAGCGGGGGATTTCGGTCGAAGTTCGGGCTCACGATGAGCGAAGTGCTGCAAGCGCTTCACAAGCTGAAGTCCCTGGGAATGGAGCAGTGCCTGAATCTGCTGCATTTCCATCTGGGCAGCCAGATTACCAACATCCGCCATGTGAAGGTGGCCGTTAACGAAGCGGCGCGGATCTATGCGGAACTGGCCAAGCAGGGCTGCGGTCTTCGGTATCTCGATGTGGGCGGCGGGCTGGGCATCGATTACGACGGCTCTCAGACCGACTTTGAATCGAGCGTCAATTACACCCTGCAGGAGTATGCCAACGACGTGGTCGCGCACGTGCAGAGCGTCTGCGATGAAGCGGAAGTGCCGCATCCCACGATCATTTCCGAGAGCGGGCGGGCGGTGGTTTCGTACCACAGCGCGCTGATCTTCAATGTGGTGGGAGTGGGAGGACTGGGTGATTCCTCGGTGCCAACCACGCTGCCCGAGGATGCCGTGCAGCCGCTCGTCGATCTTCTGGAGACCTACCGCACGGTGGGCATGAAGAACGTCCGCGAAGCGTTCCATGACGCCAACGATTCGCTTGACCAGGCGCTGAATCTGTTCAGCCTGGGCTACCTGACGCTGGAGCAGCGCTCCATGGCGGAGAACCTCTATTGGGCGATCACCAAGCGCGTGGCCCGCATCGTCAAGGACCTCGATTACGTCCCGGAGGAACTCGAGAATCTGGAGGAACTGCTCTCCGACACCTACTTCTGCAATTTCTCCCTTTTCCAGAGCATGCCCGACAGTTGGGCGATCAAGCAACTCTTCCCGATCATGCCGATTCACCGCTTGGACGAAGAACCGACCGAGCGGGGAATTCTGGGTGATATCTCTTGCGATTCGGACGGCAAGATTGACCAGTTCATTGACCGGCGGGACGTGAAGAAAACGCTGCCGCTCCACCGCTACAACGACGAACCGTATTACCTGGGGGCGTTTCTGTTGGGGGCCTACCAGGAGATTCTGGGCGACCTGCATAATCTCTTCGGGGATACGAACGCGGTGCATGTGTCGATCGACGAGTACGGCGAGGCGGTGCTCGACACGCTGGTGAAGGGCGACACCGTGCGGGAAGTTCTGGACTACGTTCAGTTCAAGACCGACGCATTGAGCGCGAAGTTCCGCCGCGATGTGGAACACGCCGTGCGCCTCGGGAAGATCGGATATGAGGAGTCCGGCCGCTTGCTGCGCTTTTACGAGGATGGGCTGCAGGGCTACACGTATCTCGAAGACCCCGCGATTTCGTAGGCGAGGGAATCGCGAAGGGTGAGGGTATAGGGACGGTCAGCGCCGATTCCCCTGGGCGGAGCAATCTCCGCCTTTTTTCTTGACAGATATTTCGTTATATGGCGAAATATAGACAGTGAGCTTCCGAGACACCTTAGCGGCACTGAAAGCCTTGGGCGACGAGAACCGTCTGCGGGCGTTATTGGCCTGCGGCGAACGGGAACTCTGTGTGTGCCAGATTACGGAACTGCTGCAACTGGCACCCTCCACGGTTTCCAAGCACATGGCGATTCTGCGGCAGGCGGACCTGGTCGAATCCCGCAAAGCGGGCCGGTGGATCTATTACCGGCTCTCCACGGAGTTCGCGGCCGCGCCCGTGCGAGCGATTGTTGACGCGTTGTGCGCGCAATTGACCGCGGATCCGAAGTGGAAGCGGGACCGGGCCGCCCTCGCCGAGATCCTGGCGACGGACCCGGAGGAGCTTTGCCGGCGGCAAGCGAAGGCCGGCTCCAGCGGGAACGATTGCGGCGATGGGGGATGCTGCGATCCGGATGCTCCAAGTGCCGGGAAGAAGGGATGAGGTGCGAGGATGACGAGCGAATCGATTAAGGATGTGGTTCGAGAGAAGTACGCCGAGGAAGCGCGGCGAGTGTTGACCGGAAAAGGCGCCGCTTGTTGCGACAGCACGGGCACGGCGGAGAGCACGCTGAAATCCAATACGCCCTGCTGCGGAGAGACCGTTGCCGCCAAGCCATCGCTGAAGCAAAGCACGCCCTGCTGTGGCAGCGAACCGGGGCCGCTCCAGACCTCCTGCTGCGGCGGCGACCAATTGACGCGCTACGCGGACCCGATTACGCGCAACCTCTACGACGCCGTGACGCAGGCGGAACTGCCGGAGAAGGCGGTGCTCGCCTCGCTCGGCTGCGGCAATCCCACCGCGCTGGCGGAACTGAAGACGGGCGAAATCGTGCTGGATTTGGGCTCCGGAGGCGGCATTGATGTGCTGCTCTCGGCCAAGCGCGTGGGGCCGAGCGGGAAAGCCTACGGCCTCGACATGACGGATGAGATGCTGGAACTCGCGCGCGAGAACCAGCGGCAGGCCGGTGCCACGAACGTGGAGTTCCTGAAAGGGGACATTGAGCATATTCCGCTGCCGGATAACCATGTGGATGTGATCGTCTCCAACTGTGTGATCAACCTCGCCGCGGATAAAGACGCGGTCCTGCGCGAGGCGTTCCGGGTGCTCAAGCCGGGCGGGCGTTTCGCGGTCTCCGATGTCGTGACCCGTGGAGAGATGCACGAAGAGATCCGCAAGCAGGTGATGCTCTGGGTGGGCTGCATTGCCGGGGCGCTGGAGGTGGACGACTACGCGGCAAGGCTCCGCGCGGCCGGGTTCGAGGATGTCTCTTTGGAGCCCACCCGGATCTATCGTGTGGAGGACGCGAAGGCCTTCCTCGAAGAGAACGGTCTCGATGTGGAAGCGATGCGCGATGAGGTGGACGGGCGCTTTTTGAGCGCATTTATCCGGGGAACGAAGCCGCGGACTCCCTCCACGGAAGCCAACACACTGGGCTGATTTCTGGGTTGATCGCTGGACTGATGGCCAGCCTGGGCCACAGGCAGGTAGCGGAACGACGACGGATGCTATTCTGAGAGCAGCATGCGCAGGCTCGGGCGCCTGATCGCCTTCCTCTTCCTCGCCCTCTCTCTTGGCACCGGCGTCGTTTATTACTACCAGCGGCAGCGCTCCGCCGCGAACGCGACGCCCGCACCCCCGCCCTTGCCCAAGGGCGTCGCCGGCACGGCCGACCGGTGGCAGTGGACCCACAACGTGGACGGCAAGCCGATGGTGGAGATCTCCGCCAGGGAATACCGGATGATCCAGCAGCCGTCGCGCGTGGAACTGGTGGACGTGGATCTCAAGATTTTCGGCGGCGACCCCAGCGCATACGACCTTGTGAAGAGCAAGCGGGCCGACGTCGATATCCGCTCGAAGACGATGTACTCGGAGGGCGAAGTCGAGATCGTCATGCGGGTACCCAACGACGGGCGGCCCATGCCGGAGCGGCCAATGACGATCCGCTCATCGAAAGTCCATTTCGATACGGAAAGCGGCAAGGCGAGAACGGACGAGAAGACCTACTTTCAGTTCGCGGAGGGCTTCGGGGACGCGGTCGGGGCGCTCTATGATCCGCAGGCGAAGGAGGTGACGCTCAACAAGGATGTGCGCCTCACTCTGGTGAAGGACGGGGCGGCATTCCCCACGACGGTTTCGGCGGCGCACGCGATCTATTTCGAAGTGTATTCCAAGATCGAAATGGCCGGCCCGACGCGGATGGAGCGGCGGAAACTCGCGATGGATGCTGGGGACGCGACGATTGAGCTGAAGGATGGGGAGATTCACCGGGTGGAAGCGCGGAACGTCTCCGGGCTGGACAAATACCCGAACCGGGAGCTGGCATTTGGAGCGCAGTTCGCCGAGCTGAAGTACCGGGAGGATGGCACCCTCGCGGAGATTTTCGGCGATGGCAATAGCCGGGTGGAAACGCTGACCCCGGGTTCGCGCAATGAAGTGCGCTCGACGCGGATGAACCTGATTTTTCGAGAGGGCACGGAAGATCCGGAGATGGAAAAAGCGTTCGCGCATGGAGGCGCTACGGTGCGCTCCACCCCGCTCGGGAAGAGCGCGGCCACGCTGCCGCGGCGGGTGCTGGAAGCCGATGTGGTGGAAGTGCAGATGCGTCCGGGCGGATCGGAGGCGGAGCGTCTGCTGACCCATGCGCCGGGCAGCCTCACGTTTCTTCCCGCGAATGCCGCACAGAGGGAGCGGAAGCTGTACGCCGACCGCATGATTGCCCACTATGGCGCGGAGAATGTTCTCGAGCGCTTTGAGGCGTCGAAGGCGAGAACGGAATCCCAGCCCTCGGCCGCCGCGGTTGCCGAGGCGCGCAAGCGGAAAGCGCCGGTGCCCGCGCCGCTCCATACCCGGTCTGAAACGCTCGAGGCGCGGTTCGACGTCAAGAGCGGCGAGATGCAATGGATGAAGCAGTCGGGGAGCTTCGAGTTCAACGAGGGGGAGCGGCGGGGCAAGGCCAGCTCCGCGATGCTGAATCAGGCCGAAAAATACAATCTGCTCGAAGGGAACGCACAGCTTTGGGATGCAACGGGTTCCTTGCAGGCGGACCGCATCCGCACGGCGGAACCGAGCGGAGACCTGCTGGCCGAAGGGCACGTGATTTCCACCCGGAAGCCGGAACCGAAGCCGGCAAGCGCGGCGAATCGGAACGAGTTCGGGCTGCCGGGCGGGGAGGAGACGCTGCAGGCGACCGCCGCGCGCATGACGACCCGGAACGGAAACCAATGGATCCGCTATGAAGGCAACGCCAAGCTTTGGCAGGGTGCGAACCGCCTGCACGCGGATGCGGCGGTGATTGACCGCGAGGCGAAAACGCTCGCGGGCGACGGCAATGTGTTTTCGCAGATCGAGGAGCGGAAACAGGCCCCCAAGGACGCCAAGCCAGCGGAAGGCGCGAAGCCGCCCGCGCCCAAGCCCGCCGGGGCGGGAGCGAAGATCTACACACTCATCCATAGCGCGAAGATGCGGTACCAGGATTCCGATAAGATTGCGCTGTACGAAGGGAAGGTCCGCATGCGGCGGGCGCTGCTTTCGGTGGATTCGGACCGCATGCGCATGCACCTGAAGGAAACGCCGTCGGGCGAAACGGAACTGGAGAAAGCGTTCGCGGACGGAAACGCGCGCATCCTGATTGAAGAACCCGGAAATATCCGCCGCGGCGGCGGAGAGCATGCCGAATATTATCCGGCGGATGAGAAGATGGTTCTGTACGGTGGAGAGCCGTTCTTCGACGATCAGAAGGAAGGGGCCACGCGCGGCCGCCGTCTCACCTATTTCTCGAATGAGGACCGGCTGATTGTGGAGAGCGGCGATGCCGTTCCGGCTGTCAGCGTGATTCGCCGCAAATAGCCATGCAGCAGCTTCAGGCCATCGAAATCTCCAAGACCTACCAGCGCCGCCGCGTGGTGCACGATCTGTCGGTCTCGATGGAGCGCGGCGAGGTGGTGGGCCTGCTGGGCCCAAACGGGGCGGGGAAGACGACCTCGTTCTACATGATCGTGGGCCTGGTGACGCCCGATTCCGGCCAGGTGCTATTGGACGGCGAGGACATTACGGACCTGCCGATGTACCAGCGGGCGCGCCGGGGCATCAGCTACCTGCCGCAGGAGCCCTCCGTGTTCCGCAAGCTCACCGTGGAACAGAATCTGATGGCGATTCTGGAGACCCTGCCGTTGCGCCGCGAAGAACGCGAAACGAAGATGGAGCGGCTGCTGGAGCAACTGGGCCTCGAACGCGTGCGCAAGAGCCAGGGATATATGCTTTCCGGCGGGGAGCGGCGGCGGGTGGAGATTGCGCGTTCCCTAGTGATCGATCCGCATTTCCTGCTGCTGGATGAGCCGTTCTCCGGCATCGATCCCATTCAGGTGGCGGAACTGCAGGACATCATTTTCGAGCTGAAGCGGAGCGGCATCGGCATCCTGATTACCGACCACAATGTCGCGGTGACCCTGGCCGTCACGGACCGCGCCTACATTATCAACGAAGGGCGAATCTTCCGGGCGGGCACTCCCGATGCGCTAGGCCGGGATCCGGAAGTGCGGCGCGTGTATCTCGGGGAAAACTTCTCGCTGGCGGGCAATGGCTGGCGCGAAGTGGGATAGCAAAGCCTAGATCGTCTTATACGAATATTCAGTCTCCTCTGCACTTCAACCACCAGGTTCGATCTCCGTCCACCGAACTCCTCTTGGAGCTTCGCTCGCCTTCTCTGACAGGTTCCATTCTCTTATACTAAATGCAAAGCATTAAAAAGAAAGACGATGCGTGCCTCAATGTTGTCTGATGTGCCTCTTTTGGGAGTTCGTACTATACGTCTCATTTCGGCCCGTATCGTGCCACCTACTTTCTCAATCGGCTAAAATGGAGCCAAACCTTAGGCGGTTTAGAAAGAAGGTACTGAGGTAATGCAACGATCTTTTTTGGCACTGGCTCTGGGGACGTGCCTGCTAATTGGGAATGCTTCGGCTTCGGTGATTTGGGAGCTGCTCCCGGCGACGACGCCGGTGGAGAACGTGGGCTTGCTTGTGGAAGTGACGGATATCGGCAGCAGCAAGATTCAATTTGATTTGCAGATGGATCCCGGAAAGTCTTTGGGAGACATCACCGGCTTCTTCTTCAACGTGAACGGCGGTGTCACCGGGATCACGAGCGGCATGTTCTCCGGGGCGGAAGTCTCAACGGTCTGTGTCGTTCCCGGCGGGACGATTCAGTGCGGAAGCAACGACAATAACCTGAACGGCGTGCAAGGTCTGCCTGCCGGGAGTTTCACGGTCGGTTTCGGGTTTGGCACTCAGGGCAACAACGCGATCACGAGCACATCGGTGATTTTCGATTACGCCGCCTCTGGGCGCACTTTTACGGAGGCGAGCTTTGCCCCAATGGCTGGGCGGATCAAGTCAATCACTGGAACCGGGGGCAGCGCAAAAGTGCTGGCAATGGTTCCGGGCGTGCCGGATACCGGCGAGAACGTGCCTGAGCCGTCGACCTGGCTCATGCTGAGCGCGGGAATGGCGATGCTCGGGATTGCCCGGTACCGCAGACAGCGCAGCGCATAGCCTGCGCCTGAGGCGCTGGTGAAGCCCCCCAGCAAATCGGAATGTATCGAAGACGGCCTCGCGGGAGCGGGGCCGTTTTCGCGTGAATGAACCAGTCTAATCGCATGCACCGCGGCGGGCCTTCAAGCGCCGGTTCCGCCCAAGAAAAAAAGACCCGTGCGGGTCTTTTTTCGTGTATGGTGCGGAGAACAGGACTTGAACCTGCACGGGTCTCCCCACTAGCACCTCAAGCTAGCGCGTCTGCCAATTCCGCCATCTCCGCAAGGCAAACCGAACTTCTATTGCTGAAGCCGCGGGCGAGAGTTCTCCCACCCGACTGGCGCGGCGCGAGGAACGCCGCAACACCATCCAGTCTAACGCGATTCCTCCCGGTTCCGCCACACAGCATGCATGATTTGGCCGCGAATGGTTTCGAAACAGGCGGTTCCGGAACCGTTCCACCCGGAGGAGGAACTTATCACACGGAAGGCAGGGAATCCTTCCAGTTTGCCTGCGCGAAGGCGGCGTACTGTAGTACCATGTGGGGCAGTCGGAACTGCCTCGGCGACGAATCGGCGGACTCTAGCGACGCCCGATCCGCGAGAATTCACGAGCGTTTCGGCGTGCGGCCAGCCGCATTTCGACTGAATCGGCGGGCGATGCTTCCAATATAGCGGTATTTCAGTAAGATATGGATGGAGGCGGCGACGAAGAGGACAGATTGGTTGGCAGAGTTTGCAATCAATTTTATAAATATCGCTATCGAATTCCTCCTTCTAATGACATAATGTGAAGACAAGTCATGAAAAAACGGGTGGTCATCGGGCTTCTGGACCCGAATCTGGATGCGTCCAAGAAGCAAGATCGTTGGGGTTCATGGCGACCCACGATATCGATATCTCAACATCACGACTTCTCTATTGATCGTTTCGATCTGATCTATGAAGAGAAGGACGGGTCGCTTGCGGGCGGAATCGTCGAGGATCTGCTGACAGCCAGCCCGGAGACGGACATCCGATCCTGGGAGATGAATACGGCAACTCTTCAGGACTTCAGTTCCTCGCTGAAGGCGCTCACCGACTTCGTCGCCAACTACCGGTTTTCGATCGATGCGGAGGAATATTTCCTCCATGTGAGCAATCTCGCGGTGCCCGCGCAATTGGCGCTGATCTTTCTCGCCAGCAAGGGCATTGCCCCGGCACGCCTGATTCAGTCGCGAATGCCGTTGAATCTCGAAGATATCCTGGGCAGCTACGAGATCATCGACGTGCGGCCGGGCGCGTCCGTGGACCGCTTGATGGGGGAATCGGCCAGTTCCACCTTGATCGAGCGTTCGCTGAAGGGCGGCGTGGAGACGCGGAGCCCGCACTTTAATGGCACGATCCGGCGGATGGGGTCCGTGCTGGCGCGGCGGAATCTGCCACTGGTGATTTCAGGCCGGCGTGGTACCGGCAAATCAACACTGGCGCGCCGATTCTTCGAGACGAAGCGCGAGCGGAGCCTGCTGGACGGCCCACTGGTTGAGGCGGACAGCCGGCAACTGCGGCCGGGCCAGATCTCGCAGCTCCTGCGCGCGTTCACCAGCCTGGGCCCCGGAGAACTGCCCGCCAGCGTGTCGGTGACGAAAGGAACGGGAAACGCCGGCGTCCTGCTGCTGCGCAATATCGAGAGCCTGCCGCCGGAAGACCAGATCGCGATCGAGGAAACGATTCAGTTCGGCGCGCTGGCGCGGGAGATGCCGGGCCTCCCGTGCGAGTTCCAACTGATCGCAACGACGCGAGCGAATCTGAACGATCTGGCACAGCAGCACCGCTTTCTGGCGCCTCTTGCCGAGCGGCTTACCACATGGGAATTTGCCTTGCTCCCGCTGGTAGAACGTCTGGAGGATTTTGCCGCGTACCTTGACGACGAGATTAACCAGCAGTTCGTGGAGTTTTCGACGCCCTTGCGCTTCCGCGGACCGGCCAAGCGGAAGTATCTCGAAATGGCCACGGCCGGGCAATCAAGCTGGGAGTGCAACCTGGAAGACTTGCACCGCTCGATTTCGCGGCTGGCGGTGGAGTCTCCAGACGAAGGGATCACCACCGATCTCGTGAAGGCCGAATTCGAGAAACTCTACGACGAGTGGGCGACGCAGACTTGCGAAGAGGATCTGTTGCAGCTTGTTCCCGCGGAAATGCGCGAGCAATTGGATCTGTTCCAGAAGACGCAGTTGCTGGAGGTGATCCGGATCTGCATTCGTTCGCGAAGCCTGTCCGAAGCCGGGCGAAGGCTGTTTGCCAGCAGCCGCTCCCGCAAGAAAAGCATCAACGACGCGGACCGGCTGCGGAAGTACTTGCAGCGCTTCGGACTGGAGTGGAAGAACCTCCACCGCTCCTACCGATAGAGCGAGTTCGCGGAACTGGGACCCGATCCCCAGCGAGAGCGGATTCCAGCGCCCGATGCTTGCGGAACGGCGGGCGCGCTAAGCCTGGGCGTCATGCACGCCAGGACGACGACTCGGCTATGGCCGGATTCATAAGCGCAAGGCTACGGCCGCGAACCCTGCTCAGCGGTCTGCTGCGCGAGGCTCACCTTCGCGTTTTCGAGCTTGGTGGAGAGCTTCGAGATCAGTTCCTCGTCCCGCTCGCTGGGCGCATTCCGTTTCCACTCCTTGAGCGCGAGATCCCACGCGATGACGGCCCGGCGCAGGTCGCCCTGCTCGCTGTATACATCCCCCAGGTGATCGTGGATGGTGGGGTCTTTCGACATGCGCTGCAGCGCTTGCTTGAGGGCCAACTCGGCCTCATGCAGTTTCCCCATGCGGAAATACACCCAGCCCAGGCTGTCCAGATAGGCGGGGTTCCCCGGATCGAGATCGACGGCCTTCTTGATCATCTGGAACGACTCTTCGAGACGGACGTTCCGGTCCGCGAGCATATAGCCCAGATAGTTCAATGCGGAGGCGTTCTCCGGGTTCCGGGCCAGCACTTTGCGGAATTCGGCTTCGGCTTTCGCGAAGTCCTTCTGGCGCTCATACATGGCACCGCGCAGAAACACGACGGTCTGGATTTCGTCGTCTCCGTCCGCAAGTTCCTCCGCCTTGGCTAGCGCTTCGGCCATCTCGGGATATTTCTTGGCTTTCTCATAGATCTGCGAAAGGGTGAGGTAGTTCTGGTGGTCTTCCCGCCCCTTCATGAACGCCTTCATGTCGCGGATGGCTTCTTCGCTCTTGCCGAGGTCGGCAAGCAGGGAGGCGCGGACGACAATGAGCGTGCGGTCTTCCGGGTACTTCTTATAGGCTTCGTTGGCGACGGCTTCCGCCTTGGGGAAGTCTTTCGCCATGCGATAGGTTTCGACAATCTGGGCCTGCGCGCGCCCGGCCTGATTCGGATCGGCCTCGGCGAGCTTCGTGAAGGTCGCCACGGCGTCCGCATAGCGCTCCGTACTGCGCTGCAGCAGGCCCAGACGCTCCAGAAGAACGGTGCGGGCATTCAGTTCCGCGTCCGTGTAGCGGGCCTTTTCCGCGGCCTGAATCATGGAGTTCAGCCGGTCAATGGCCTCATCCGCCCGGCCCTCCGCGTCCAGAAGATTTACGTCGTTGTAGAGAATTTCCAGATTGTCGGGCGCGAGCGACTTCGCCTTCTCGTTCGCGCTTCTGGCGGCGTCGAAGTTCCCCTGCTGGCGGTAAATCTGAGAGAGGCGGAGGAAACTCTCCACGTCGTCCGGCTTCTTGGCGGCGATCGATTGATACACCGCGCGCGCGTCATCGAGCTTGTCCGCGAAGAGCAGAGCCTGGGCGTACCGCTTCAGGACATCCACTTCCTCCGGGTTCAGATCCACGACCTTCTTGTAGACCGCCGCGGCATTGGCGAAGTCCCGCACCTGCTCATAGGCGCTGGCGAGTTCGAGCAGCGTGCGCGGCGTGGGATTGCGGGAATTTACCCGCGTGTACATCTCGATGGCCTTGTTAGTGTCGCCGAGCGACGAATACACGAGCGCCAGTTCCCGCAGTGCCACCTCGTTGTTCGAATCCGTTTCGAGGACCTTTTTGAAGGCGCTTTCGGCATCGACGTTCCGGCGGTCGAGGCGATAGAGCCGGCCAAGCAGAAGCTGGGAGTCCGTATCGGTGGGGTCCGCCTTCACGATAAACTCATGCTGCTCAATGGCTTTGCGCAGCATCTCTTCGTTGATTCCATCGCTGCGGCGGCTGTTGCCGGGCGCGTTGGGGTCCCCGATCAGGCGAGTATAGATTCGTCCCAGAATGCGGCGGGCATCGAGATCGTTCGGGTTCTCCCGCAGGCGACGCTCGGCTTCCGTGACCGCTTCCGCCACACGGCCGGAGCGCATGTAGAGCTCGCTCAGTTCTGCATTCAGGAAACCGGCATTGGGGTCGAGTTTCAGCGCTTCCCGATAGTAGTCAATCGCCTGATCCAGAAACTCCTTTCGGTTTCCGTACACCGAGGAGAGTTCGGAATAGAGGTGGCCCATGGCGTAGTTGTAGTAGGCGTTCCCTTGGCCCTCCGCCGCTGGCGATTCCGGAACGACCTGCGCCGGCCGCGGCGCGGCCGGTGCCTGCCCGAGGCACGACAGCGTCAGCGCCGCGCACCCCAGCAAATACCATGCGGGGCGGAACGTCGGTAAAGTGAAAGAGTTCGTGTTAGCCATGAGTTTGACTGCAAATATTCTAGGGGGATCGCTGAATGGCGGACCCGCACGCGGGGCGTTTCGGCCCGTCCGCCGGCGGAAAGCGCAAGCTACTGCCAGAAGCCGGTGCCGGAATAGACCGGTTGCATTGGACAGGAACGTCCGGCATCGAACCCGGCAGATGGGATTGCGCTTTCGACAGCAGCTGTTGACCACATTATATTCCCTATACTCCTTTGGGATGTGAACGGACTGCGCCCGGTTGCCTGGATGCGTCTTCGGGCCGGCATGGGCGCGCCATTGAGATCGGGCCGTTCCCGCCCACTTCCTTTGTGACCATCGCCGCGTCCCCCCGGTTTCCATGAACGCCGTGCTTCCAATCGCCAATTCTCATATCCCGGTCGTCTGCGTTGTGGGCCCCACTGGTTCCGGCAAGAGCCATCTGGCCCTGCGAATTGCCCGCGAGTTGAATGGGGAGATTGTAAACTGCGACTCCCTTCAGGTGTATCGCGGCTTTGACATCGGCACCGCCAAGCCCTCCAGGCAGGAACAAGACTCCGTCCCGCACCATTTGATCGACGTTGCCGGGCTGTTCGGAACCGGCGAATGCGCGGCTGCGAGTTCCGACGTTGGGGAGTTCAGCGCCGGAGAATTCGCGCGCCAGGCCCGGCAATTGATCCCCGCGATCCACGGCCGCGGAAGGCTCCCCGTGGTTGCGGGCGGCACGGGGTTTTACCTCAAGGCGCTTATTGACGGGCTGGTAGAGGGCCCTCAGCGCGACGAGGAGATTCGGGAGCGGCTCTTGCGGGTGGAACGCCGCCGCGAGGGAAACCTGCACCGGATTCTCAGCCGCTGGGATCCGGCGGCCGCGCTGCGCATTCACCCGTCCGACGTGCAGAAACTGGTGCGCGCGCTCGAACTGATCCTGCTCGAACGGGAACCGCTTTCGCGGGTCTATGAGCGGCCGCGCCTGGCCGCCAGCGAGTTCCGCGTGCTCCAGATTGGCCTGGATCCGCCGAGGGCCGCGCTATACGCCCGCCTGGACGCCCGTTCGAAGGCCATGTGGGAGGGCGGGCTGATTGAGGAGACGCGGGGATTGCTGGCGCGGGGAGTACCGCGGACGGCGAAGCCATTCGGCGCGATCGGCTATAAGCAGGCGCTGGCCGTCGTCGAGGGGCGGCTGACGGCGGCGGAGGCGCTGGCCGAGATGCAGCGCGATACGCGGCGCTATGCGAAACGGCAATGGACCTGGTTCCGGCGAGACCCTCGCATCGCATGGGTGAAGGATTTCGGAGACTCCGCGCAGGCGTGGAAGAGGGCGGTTCAGCTCTTGTACAAACGGCTGTTTCGGTATTAGCGCGGGTCCGGGAATCGCGGTTTCCGCGACGAAGCGCCGCGGATGACATCGCTGCCACCGCGAAGAGCGTCTGTTACGATACCCAACGTGAGAAGGTTTTGCTGGTTCCTGTCGTTCCTCATCCTCTTTGGGCTACTGGGGAAGTCCGCTTCGGCGAGCTCCGTCGTCGTGCTGCCCCTCATTACACTCGCCGATCAGGAGAAGTATTCCTGGATCGGAGAGAGCGTCCCCGAAGTGCTGACGGAATTGCTGGCTTCACATGGAATCTTCATCCTTGACCGGGAGCAGCGGCTGAAGGCCTACCACACCCTGAGCATTCGGAATTCCTCCAGCACCACACTCGCCACCAATCTCAAGGTGGCGATGGAACTGGACGCCGAGTTCGCGGTCTTCGGCGATTTTCAGCTTACGGAGCGGGAACCGGTGGGAGATTCCCCGATTGTGCTGAGCTTGCGGGTGATGAACGTCCGGAAGTTCCGCAATGCGGGCGAGATCCGGGTGGAGGGCAGGCTGAGCGATCTTGGGGCGCTTGAAACGCGCCTCGGGTTCCTGCTGCTGCGGGCGATTGCGCCGGATGTGACCATCACGGAGGAGGAATTTCTCGCGCGGCACCGCGCCATCCGGCTGGATGCGCTCGAAAGCTACGTGCGCGGACTGACGGCGGAGAACGAGGAGGCGCGTCACCGCTTTCTGACGCAGGCGGCGCGGCTCGATGAGAACTTCGGCGCGCCGGTCTTTCAGCTCGGCCTCTTCTATTGGGAGAAGAACAATCACCGCCAGGCGGCCTACTGGCTGGGGAAGCTTCCGGCGGATTATTCGCTCTACCGGGAGGCTCAGTTCATGCTCGGCGTTTGCGAGTTGCAGCAAGGCAGGTATCCAGAAGCGGAAGCGGTATTCCGGCGTCTGTACGCGGCGCTGCCGATGCCGGAGATCGAGAACAACCTCGCCGTGAGCCTGGCCCGGCAGGATAAGCCCGAGGCATTGGAGCACTTGGTGAGGGTGAACGCCGCGGACCCGGAGGATCCCGACTATCGCTTCAACCTGGGCTTGCAGCTCTGGCGGGCGGAGCGCTACGACGATGCGGCGGAACGATTCCGGGAGGTGCTGGAATTGGCTCCGGACGACGCCGAGGCCACCCGCATGCTGGGCCGGAGCCTGCAGAAGGAAGCCTCGCGCCCGGCCCGCAGCGCCGTACACAACCTCGACCGCTTCAAATCCACCCTAGACGATGCGGAATTCACCGCGCTCAATGCGCGGGCGGCGGCAATGCCGGAGTAGGGGCGGTTTCCCCGGCTTTGCCGCCTTTGCTGAACCGTTCGAGGTTTCCCCCAAAAGGCGAGAGACGGCCTGCACCGCTCACGCGCCGTCGTCCGCCGCGCTCCCTTCTTCGTTCCCGTTGCGGGCGGCTTCGAGTTCGAGGGCCAGTGTCTTTAGCCGCTGCAGGTCCAGCTTGCCCGTGGGCAGCATGGGCAATTCCTCCACACGATGGATGGATTCGGCCTTTGGGATCCAGAGGCGCGGCACGCCGCTCGCCGCCATTTTGCGATGGATCTCTTTGCCGTCGGTCGCGGCGGAGGTATGCAGAGCAATTAGCCGCTCGCCCTTCCGGGGATCCGGCAACGCGACCACCGTCACCGCCTCCAGACCGGAGAGGTCGCGGATGGCTTCTTCGACGCGCAGAAGGGGAATCATCTCGCCCGCGATCTTGCTGAAGCGGGAAAGCCGGTCCGTGAGCGTGATGAAGCCATCGGGGTCGATCGCGCCGATGTCACCAGTCACGTACCATTCGCCATGCAGGGCTTCGGCGGTCTTTTCGGGCTGCTTCCAGTAGCCAAGCATGCGGGAGGGGCCGCCCACGAGCAGAAGGCCCTGGCTGCCCGAGGGGAGCGCTTCGAAGGAGTCCGGATCCACCACCTTCGTCATGCAGCCGGGGAGCGGCTGGCCGACCGTGCCGGGACGGTTGCCGATCTGCGGCCAGACGGGGTCTTCGGCGTCGGGAACGTTGACGGAAATGACGGGCGACATCTCCGTCGCCCCATAGCCTTCGTAGATGGGCAGGCGGAACTTCTCGCCGAATTCCTCGGCAAGCCGGGAGGGCAATTTCTCCGCGCCGGCGATGACCAGCCGCAAGGACGCGAACTGCTCTTCGCTGCAAACGCGCATGTAGTTTCGCAAAAAGGTGGGCGTCGCGAGCAGGATCGAAACGCGGTTCTTCTCTATCATGCTGCCGACGCCTTTGGCGTCGAGAGGGTTGGCGTGAAACGTTACGCGGATGCCCGCCATCAGCGGGAACCACAGGTTGTAGGCATAGCCAAAGGAATGGAAGAAGGGCAGCAGGCCGCCGATAGCGTCGCTCGAGTTGATGCGGAACACCATTCCCGCGCCGTCGACATTGGCGAGCAAGCCGCGATGCGAAAGCATGACGCCTTTGGGCGTGCCGCTGCTGCCGCTTGAGAATACGATGGTCGCGAGCCCATCCGGCTTTGCCCGCGAGGAACCGAGCCGCGCGAGCAGCAGCGATTGCGGCAGCAGGCGGGCCTCCAGGAGGGCCAGAAACTTCCGCGTGCCCGTGAACGCGGCCGTCAAATCTTCGAGATACACCGCGCCCGGCGGCTCCTCCAGCTTTGCCTTCTTGAGGAAGATCCGCGAGGTGATGACGGTGACGATTTCGCATTGCGCGCAGGCGGAAGCGACGCTCTCCGGGCCGGCCGTGAAGTTGAGATTGACGGGCACTTTGCCGCGGAGCGTGACGCCGAGATTGGCGAGCGCGCCGCCCACCGAGGATGGCAGCATCAAGCCGATGAGCGGTTCGTCCGCACGGTGACGGCGCAGCCACCTGGCCAGCAGGATGGCCCCAGCCAGCGCGCGCCCGTAGGTGAGGCTGGTGCCGGAAGCGTCGTTCATCGCCTGCCGGTTCCAATGCCGCCGGGCGCTGGCGACGAAGGCGCGGGCGAGGGTGCTGTTGACCCGCGGCTCGCGGGCGCGGGCGTCGGCGCTCAATTCGAGCACCCGCTGGCGGGCCTCCTCGGCCTTGACCGAGGAAGGAAGCGGCGCGCCAAAGGTGACCTGAATATCGCGCCGCGGCTTTTCCCGCTTGCGCCACGGGCTGCCGCCGGCGTGGCTGAATGTGCTGCCCCAGACGCCGCCCAGATGGACGGGAATCACCGGAATGTCCAGCCCCTCGGCGATCTTCTCCATGCCCCTCTGGAAGCGCTGCATGTTGCCGGTGCGCGTGATGGAGCCCTCCGGGAAGATGCACACGATCTCGCCCGCTTCCAGGGCGCGGCGCGCGGAGGCGATGGATTCCATCACGGCCCGACGCCCGCCGAGCGGAACCGGGATCGCGCCGATCGGTTTCAGCAGCAGACGGAAGCGGTTGTAGTAGGTATCCATGATCAGGAAGCGGGCGAGCCGCGGCAGGCATGCGCCGATCAGGAAACCGTCGACGAAGGAAACGTGATTGGCCACGAGGAGGGCGGCGCCGTTCGCGGGCACGTGGGATGCGCCGCGAATCTGGAAGCGGTAAATGCCGCGCACCAGCAAGGTCAGCAGGTAGCGCGACGTGGGTTCCGGCGTGAACCACAGCACGAGGAGCGTGCTGGCGATGGTGAAGCAGCCGGCCGCGAAGATTACGTGCGCGCCGCTCCATTCGAGGCGGTTGGTGAGCACCCAGAAAACCACCGCGGCCATCAGCATCGCCACGCCGTTGAAGAAGTTGTTGGTGCCCAGCGCGCGCCCCTTTTCCTCCTCGGCCGGGTGGTGCTGCAGCAAGGCGTTCAGCGGGACGATGAAGAAGCCGCCGAACATGCCAAGAAACATCAGCGCGGTGAGCGTGAGGACGAAGCTGGGCGCGGCCCAAACCACGGCCAGTGCGCTCAAGCCCATGCCGAGACAGCCGGGCGCCACGAGGCCGATCTCGATGTGGTCGCCGGAAATGCGGCCCGCCAGAAGGCTGCCCACCGCGATGCCCACGGCCAAGCCGGCGATCAGAATGCCCGCGCCGGATTCGCTCATCCGCATGGTGTTCTTCGCAAACAGCAGCAGATCCATTTGCAGCAGAGTGCCAAGGAACCAGAAGAAGGAAATGCCGGTGATAGAGAGCAGCAGCACGCGGTCCCGCAGCATCTCGCTCGCGCCACGCCAGACTTCGCGCGCGGGATTCCAGGAGAAAGGCTCCGGCACTTGCGGCACGCGCACACGGGAGATCCCGAAGCTCGAAAGCGAACCGAGGACGGCGATCGCGATCGTCACCGCGGAAATTTTCCAGAGCGCGGCGCTCCAGGCCTCGAACAGGAAACCGGCCACCGTGGTGCCAAGGATGATGGCGACAAAGGTCGTCATCTCCAGCAGGCCGTTGGCCCGCGCCATGTCGCGCACGGGCAGCATTTCGGGAAGGATGCCATATTTGGCCGGGCTGAAAAACGTGGCCTGCAAGGCCAGCACAAACACGACCGCCAGCATCCAGAGGGGGTCGTTCGCGGTGAACGCCCACAGCCCCAGCAGCATGGCCGGGATCTCCAGAAGTTTGGTGAAGATCAGAACGCCGCGCTTGTTGTAGCGATCCGCCAACTGGCCGGCGTAGCCGGAAAAGAGCACGAAAGGCAGGACGAAGAGGAAACCGGCCGCGGCGAGGTAGTTCGTTGTCTGTTGCTGGTCCGCGATCAGCATCACGGTCAGCAGGCTCACCGTGATCTTGTAGAGATTGTCGTTGAACGCGCCCAGAAACTGGGTCCAGAGAAATGCCGTGAAGCCGCCATTGCGGAGAAGCTGCCAGTAGGAGCCGGGCCGCTCGCCAGCCACGGGTGCGGCGGCGGTGCCGCTGACGGGGTCGATTGTTGTGGTTGCCATACGCCGATACAAGTGCAGCTTGCCTGCCAGACGGGCAAGACCGCGGAAGCCCACGGATTTCAATAGGATATCCGAGGTGACGGAGGCGTGAGCCGGTTTTCAGCGAAGCGGCTCTATACAAAAAACGTCCAGCGGAGTACATTGGTTGTACGGAGCGCGAAACCGATGCCTTGGCTCAGCCAATCCCAAGAGCGATTTCTGCGAGCGGTGAACGCGGTGGCGGCCGCGAATCCGTTCCTGCCGGAGCTTGCGGAAGCGGAACGGTCCGCGCTTGGCCGCGAGTATGTGCATCAGGGCGCGCACTGGAGCTTCCAGGTGGACGACCCCCGCAAGCTTCGCGCCAACGCCTGGCGGATCTGCGAGCGGCTGGAAGCGGCGATGCCGGAGATCCGCGCGCGGACGTACGCCGTTCGGGGGTCGCTCCCGGATGCCGATGCCACGCTCTATGAAGGGGCGGTGGTCTACATGCTTTACCACCGCTATTACCCGCGGCTGGAGGAAGAACTGGCGGTGCAGCGCGCGGGAGATACGCGCGCCCGCTGGGGGTTCTACCGGGATTTTGAGCGCGATTGGAGAGAGTGGCTTTACCCTCCGGAGAGCCGGCCCTTGAGCGCGTTCCCCGCGCCGCACATGTTTTCGTTCTTCTTTCAGTTGGCGCGGGCCTTTCATCAGATCTTCGAGAGCATCATCGGAAACTCGGCTCCCGCCGCCCGCCTGCGCGCCGCCGTGTGGCAATCCATTTTCACGCATGACCTCCACCGTTACCGGCGCAATCTGTACGCGCGCATGGGGGATCTGGTAACGCTGGTAACCGGCCCCTCGGGGACGGGAAAAGAACTGGTGGCGCGGGCCATCGCGCTTTCCCGCTATGTCCCGTTCGACCCCCGCACGCTGCGGTTTGAAGACGATCCCGCGTCGCACTTTCACCCGATCCACATTGCCGCGCTCACGGGCACGCTGGTGGAGAGCGAACTGTTCGGGCATCGCCGGGGTGCCTTCACCGGGGCCGCGCAAGACCGCAAGGGCTGGCTCGAAGCGTGTCCGCCGCTGGGCGCGGTGTTTCTCGACGAGATTGGGGAGCTTGCGCCGGATGTGCAGGTGAAGCTGCTGCGGCTGATTGAGACCCGACTCTTCTCGGCGGTGGGCGACAGCGCCCCGAAGCGTTTTGAAGGAAAGCTGATCGCCGCCACCAACCGCGATCTCGCCGTTGAGATTCGGAAGGGGCAGTTCCGGGAGGATCTCTATTACCGGCTGTGTTCCGACTTGATCCGAACGCCCTCGTTGCGCCAGCAGATGGATGAATCGCCGACGGTGCTGCGCGATCTGGTCCGGTTCCTGGCCGGGCGCATCGCAGGGGAGGACGGCGATGCGGTGGCGGGTGAAGCGACGGCCTTCATCGAAACACGATTGCCTGCAAACTACGCCTGGCCGGGCAATTACCGCGAACTGGAGCAGTGCATCCGCAACATTCTGGTGAGGAAAGAGTATGCGCCACCACCGGCCAGCCCATCTCCGGCATCGGATATCTTCGAGGATGCGCGCGCGGGTATGCTGAGCGCCGATGCGCTCCTGAGCCGCTATTGCACGCTGGTGTACGCGCAGACGGGAAGCTACGAGGGTGCCGCCGCACGCCTGGGAATCGACCGCCGCACGGTGAAGGCCCGCGTGGATCAGACTCTGCTTGAACGCCTGCGCGCGGAGAAGCGGGTGCCGGCGGGTGACGACGCCGCATAGCGCGCAGGTACTATTACGCCGAAGCGGTCGCGCTCCTGGGTATCCTGGAGATTGCGCATGTTCTTCGAACGCTTACAGCTCGGCCTCCGTTGTCTTGCTTCCATCCTCAAGTCGGGTACGCTGAACGTCGCTTTGCGTCAATCGCTTGGGGTGGTGCGCGTGGAGCCCGAAGCCGCCGCGGAGGAAGATCACGGGGCGATCGCGGCTTCCGATGAAAGAATCCGGGGAGCCGTGCAGATCCTGCGGGCGCTGCAGGCGGATTCCGGCCTGATCGATTTTCTGCTGGAGGACTTGCGCTACTATTCAGACCAGCAATTGGCCCAGGGTGTGCGCGCCATGCAGCCGGACGCCCGGGACGCGCTCGCGCGCTCTCTTCGCCTGGTGCCTGTAGTCGAGAAGACCGAGGGCGAATTGCAGGACCTGCCGAGCGACGCCGCGGCACTCTTTGCCAGAGGGAGTTTGCAACTGCGGGGCAACCCCGCGGAGTTCGAGGCCGTTCACGGCGGCGTGCTGCGGCATCGCGGCTGGCGCGTGGCCGAAGCCTATCTCCTCACTCCGCCGGTTTCGCTCGATTCCACCGTCGTGCATCCGGCGGTGTATGAAGTGGAGTGAACGCCTCAGAGCACGGCGGGCTTTCCGGTGATGATCTCCACTTCCTTGCGCAGCGGCTCCAGGACGGCGGCATAGACCATTTTGTAGCTCTCGCAGAAATAATCGAGATCGCCCGGATTGCCGCGCTGCTTGGTGCGAAAACTGGGGCAGCCGCCGTGGCAGAGAGCCTGATACTCGCATGCCTGGCAGGCGGGGTGCGGGATCTGCTTGCCGTAGGCGAAGCGCGTGCGCAGAGGGTTCGCCGCGATCTTGCTCCACGTGTCCCGGTTCAGGTTTCCCAGTTTCCACTCCGGTGAGACGAAAAAGTCGCACGGGTAAACGTCGCCGTTGTATTCGACGACGACGTAGCTGTCGCAGGTCTTGTGCATCGTGCAGTTGCCGGGAGTGAGGCCCGCCACCGCCTCGGCGATGTTGTCGAAATAGCGGATGCGCACCTGCTTCCGGTCCGGCCACCAGAGTTCAAAAACTTCGAGCAGAAACCGGCCGTATTGGCGGGGGGTGATGGCGTAGGGGTGCGTGCCGCCTGTCGGTGAGAATTCGGCGAGGGGGATGAACTGCAGGTAGTCGATCCCCAGGGAACGGAAGAAGCGGTAAACCTCCTTGGGCTTCTCCACGTTCGATTGGCTGAGCACGCAGAGTGCGTTGAAGTCCACCCGGTGCTTCTTCATCGTCTCAATGCTCTTCATCACGCGACGCCAGGTGCCTTCGCCGCCGCGGTTCACGCGGTATCGGTCGTGCATCTCTTCGTCGCCGTCGATGGAGGCGCCCACCAGCCAGTTATAGCTCCGCAGGAACTGGCACCAGGCATCGTCGAGCAGGATGGTGTTGGTTTGCAGCGCGTTGCTGACGGCCTGCCCGGTGCGGCCGTACTTCCGCTGATAGGCGATCAGCTTTTCAAAGAATGGCAAACCGGCCAGCGTAGGCTCTCCGCCCTGGAAGGCAAAGGTGGATTGGGGGTAGGAGTAGAACAGATACGATTCCACCATGCGGCGGAGAGTGTCGAGGGACATTCGCTTCTGGGCGATGTCCTTGTAGGGGTCCGTCTCCCGGTCCAGATAGAAGCAATACTCGCAATCCAGGTTGCAGAGCGCGGACGCGGGCTTGATCAGCAGAGAGGAAATGCGCCCCACCGGGCCGGTGGGCACTTCGAGCGGAGACGCCTGGATTTGAACGAGGCCAGCCACGAGATAAGTGTACCAGTTTGTCCTAAATGGACGGGCAGGGGACGGAGGGAGCGCGGCGGCCCCCTCCGCGAGAGCGAACTAGCGGTTCGAGAGATCGAGGATGCGAATGTCCTTGAAGCGCATATTGCCTTCCCCGCCGGAATGCAACTGCAGGGCGATGTAACCGTCTTTCGCGCCCATCTTGGGATCGACAAAGTCGAGCGTCTTGATGCCGTTCAGGTAGCACTCGTAGTGGTTGTCGACCACTTTCAGAAGCATGTCGTTCCAGTCCGTGGGGCGGAGCAGTCCTTCGAACTCCGGAGATGGCCAGGCTTTCCAGCCCATATCGTCGCCATAGACGCCGCAGGAATGGTGGCCCAGCACGCGATCGATCTCAAACTGGCGGCCCTGGCTCACGTCCACGGTGCCCGGCTTGAATTGCGTGTGGAAATAGACGCCGCTGTTCCCATTGGCTTCGGTCTTGAAGCGGAGAAACAGATGGAAGCTCTTGTACTCCTTGTCGGTGCGCAGATAGCCGTATTCCTTGCTGACTCCCTGGCCGTGAATCGCGCCGTCTTCCACGGTCCACTTTTCATTGCCCACATTGGTCCAGCCAGTGAGGTCCTTGCCGTTGAACAATTCCACCCAGCGTTCGCCGGGCATTCGGGGTCTCTGCTGCTGTGCGGACAGCGAAGCAGGCAGCGTCATGGCCGCAAGGGCAAACGCGGTGAGGATCAAAGACGAAAATCGCATGCAGGTATTCTATCCCTCCCGGCCCGCGCGGTGGGATGGCGCTTCCGGAATGCGCTCACCGGCGGCGCTTATTGGCGGCAATGCGGCGGTGAGGCGGAAGCGCGGCCGGTTAGGAACAGCAGGCCGATGATCCCCCTTCCCGCAGGCCAAGTTTGCGAAGAATCGTCATCATCGGGCACCAGTTGGTGAAGGCGGATTGAAAGAGGTTCAGGCCGACGAAGGCCGTCAGCCAATACCAGTTCGGGCTCACGAAGGTGCCCAGGGCAACGGACGCCAGCACGACAGCGCCGGCGATCATGCGGAGGACGCGTTCCACACTCATAGGGGGTTCTCCTTCTTTCTCAGGTTGAGCATGTAATAGGTGATGGGAATCGTCATGCGGGAGAGCAGCAGCGAAGCCACTTCGCCAGCCATCAGCGCGATGGCGAGCCCCTGAAAGATGGGATCAAAGAGAATCACTGCCGCGCCCGCGATGAGCGCCGCGGCGGTGAGCATCATGGGGCGGAAGCGAACCGCGCCCGAATCGATCACGGCGGATTTCAAGTCATGCCCTTCGGCCAGGCGCAGTTCGGTGAAGTCCACCAGAATAATTGAGTTGCGCACCACAATGCCCGCGCCGGCGATGAAGCCGATCATCGAGGTTGCCGTGAAGAAGGCGCCCATCATGCCGTGCGCGGGCAGAATTCCCACAAGTGAGAACGGGATGGCGGCCATGATCACGAGCGGAGTGAGGAAGTTCTGGAACCAGCCCACCACCAGGATGTAGATCAGCAGCAGGACGACGGCGAAGGCGAGGCCCATATCGCGGAACACCTCATAGGTGATGTGCCACTCCCCGTCCCACTTCACCGAGTAATGGTCGTCGCTGAACGGCAGCGCGGCCGTGTGCTGGGCGACTTTCCCGCCGTCGGGCGCGGTGAGTGTTTCCACGCGGTCGCCAAGGCCGAGGATCGCGTAGACGGGGCTCTCTACTTCCCCGGCCACGTCCGCGGTGATGTAGGTGACCGGCATCAGATTCTTGTGATAGATGCTCTTGTCCTCGAGATCGCGCTCCACGCGCACGAGCTCCCGCAAGGGCACCACGCCGCCGGAGCGGTTGGGGATGCGCAGGGCAAGTAGCCGCTCGATATCGGAACGGGTTCCCCGGTCCAGCCGCAGGCGGATCGGAACATCCTCACTCTCCTTGTCGTCGTGCAGCAGGCCAACGGAGTGGCCCGCGGAAGCCATGGAGATGGTGCGGGCGATATCGGCTTCGGAGATTCCATGCAGGGCGGCCTTCTGGGAATCCGGCAGCAGCCGAATGCGCGGCGCGTCGTCTTCCACATACCAATCCACGTCCACGACGCCCGGCGCCTCTTCAAAAAACTGGCGGATCTGGCGCGCCACCGTCTCACGGCCTTCCGCCGTGGGTCCGTAGACCTCCGCCACCAGCGTCTGCAGGACGGGCGGGCCGGGCGGCACTTCCGCCACCTTGATGTTCGCGCCGAACTTTTCGGCAATCGGGAGCAGCGCCGTCCGAACGCTCTTGGCAATCTCGTGGCTCTGGATGCTCCGTTCGTGCTTGGGCAGCAGATTCACCTGGATGTCGGCGACGTTGGAGCCCCGGCGCAGGTAGTAGTGGCGCACCAATCCGTTGAAGTTGTAGGGCGAAGCCGTGCCGACGTAGGTCTGCACGTTGACGACGTTTTCCTCTAGGAGCGCGGCGTCGGCCAGCGCGCGCGTGGCGCGGGCCGTCTCTTCGAGCGAGACGCCTTCCGGCATGTCGATGACGACCTGGAACTCGTTCTTGTTGTCGAAGGGAAGCATCTTCACCTTCACGAATCCGATGTAGACGAGCAGCATGGACCCGACAAGCAGCACGCTTACGAGGCTTAGAAAGGCAAAGCGATTGCGCGCGCTTGGCAGCACCACGCCCATAAACCGGCGATAGAAGCGGGTGAAGCGGTCCTCGCTCTCGTGGCTGTGGGCGGCATCGTTCGTCCGCAGCAGGCGGACGGCCGCCCATGGCGTCACCAGGAACGCGACCAGCAGCGAGAACACCATGGCGGCGGAAGCGCCAATGGGAATGGGCAGCATGTATGGCCCCATCAATCCGCCGACAAACGCCAGAGGCAGAATGGCGGCGATGACGGCCAGCGTGGCGAGGATGGTGGGATTGCCGACCTCATCCACGGCCTCAATGGCCACCTCCTTCAGCGGCCGGCCGGCGTTCGAATCGAGCCTTGCGTGGCGAACGATATTCTCCACCACCACGATGGCGTCGTCGACCAGAATCCCGATGGAGAAAATCAGCGCGAAAAGCGTGATGCGGTTGAGCGTGAAACCGTGCAAATAGAAGACCGCGAGCGTCAGCGCCAGCGTCACTGGAATCGCGGAGAAAACCACCAGAGACTCGCGAAAGCCCAGCGTGAGCGCCACCACGATGCTCACCGAAACGATGGCGATCAGCATGTGGAAGAGCAGCTCGTCGGATTTCTCCTCCGCGGTTTCCCCATAGTGCCGCGTGATGTTAACGCTGACATCCGACGGAATCGCGGTGCCCTTGAGCGTCTCCATCTTGGCGAGGACATGATTGGCGACCGTGATCGCGTTCGTGCCCTTGCGTTTGGAAATCGCGATGGTGACGGCGGGCTGAAAGCGGCCATGCTCGCCGTACTGCACCAATTGGGAAGGCTCTTCGCCGGTATCGGCGATGTCGGCCACCTCCCCCAGATACACGGGCCGCCCATGGTGCGCGGCGACGACGAGCGAACGCACGTCATCGGCGTCGCGCAGGAAGTCGCCCGTGTAGAGAATGAACTCGCGGTTCGCCTGGTTGAACTTTCCCGATGGCAGTCTCTGGTTCGCGCCTTCAAACACCCGCGAGACCGCGCCCGGTGAAAGGCCGTAGGCTTCAAGCTTCGCGGCATTGAGCGTGACCGCAACTTCGCGGCGCTGCCCGCCGATCACGGCCACGGCCGAAACGTCGTTCACCTGCTTGATCGCATCCGTGGCCTGGGCCGCCACGCGCCGCAGCGCGAAATCGTCGTAGCGGCCGCTCGAAAGCGTCAGCGCGAGGATCGGGACGTCGTCGATCGAGCGCGGCTTGATCAGGGGAGGCGATGCGCCGAACGGAATCAGGTCGAAGTTGGCGTGCATCTTCTCGTTCAACCGGACGATGCTGTCTTCCTCGTTCTCGCCGACGTAGAAGCGCACGATGGCCATAGCCATGCCGGGGCTGGAGGTGCTGTAGACGTACTCGACGCCCGGGATCTCCCAGAGCAGTTTCTCCATCGGCTTGGTGACGCGCTGCTCCACTTCCTTGGCCGAAGCGCCCGGCAGCGTGACGAAGAGATCGATCATCGGAACGATAATCTGCGGCTCTTCCTCACGAGGCAGCTTCACGACGGAGAAGACGCCAAGGAAGAGCGACGCGATGATGAACAGCGGCGTGAGCTTGCTGTCGATCCAGATCGCGGCGAAGCGGCCCGCCAAGCCGAGCTTGCGCTTCCGCGCGCTTTCAGTGCCGCTCATTGAGCCACCTCCACGGGGCTGCCATCCCGCAGACCGGCGGGTGGATTCGGGATGAGCAGTTCCCCAACAGAGAGCCCGGCAAGCACCTCGCGCTCTCCTTCCCGCCGCTCGCCGAGTTGCACCATGCGCCCGTGAGCGATGCCGCCTTCGGCAACAAAGACGGTGGTCAACTGGCCGTGGGTGCGAATCGCGGTGAGCGGCACGGTAAGCGCCATCGCTTCCTCACCCGGCAGGTGAGCGACACCGAAGAGCCCGCTGCGAACGAGGGGGCTCGGCGGCAGCGCGAGCTTCACCGGGAAGGTGCGGGTTTGCGGATCGAGCGTCGGCACCAGCTCCGCCACGGTGGCCTCGGCGTGCATCCCGATGGCGGCGATCTCCACCGGGATCTTCTGGCCGAGCTTCACCCGGCCCAGCGCGGATTCCGGGAACGAGGCCACCAGCCGGTAGCCGCCCGCCTGCTCCAGTTTGAGCAAGGGCAGGCCCGGCGACGCCAGGCCGCCCGGTTCCGCCAGGCGCGCGGTGACGATGCCCGCGAAGGGCGCGGCGATGCGGAGATAGGATAGCTGCGATTCGGCCGCGGTGGCGGCGGCCGCTGCCTGGAGAATCCTCTCGGCCACTTGCCGCTTGCGGGCTTGTGCCATTTGCAGAGCGGCTTCGGCGGCGGCGAGGCGCGCGGAGGCTTCGTCGAACTCCTGATCGGAGAGAGACTTGCGGTCGTGCAGGTTCTTCATGCGCTGGTGGGTTGCGCGGGCCAGCACGGCCTGCGCTTCCGCGGCCGCAAGGGCGCTGTCGGCTTCGGCCTGCGCGCTTCGCGCTTCCTGCCGTGCCGCCTGGGCCTGGGCCACCCCGGCATTGAGCTCCTGGGCGGAAATTTCAACCAGGGTCTGCCCGGCGCTCACGCGATCGCCTTCGCGCACGCGGATGGCCTGGATATAGCCCATCGCCCTCGATGCGATCACGCTCTCGACGCGCGCTTCCACGGTGCCCATGCCCTCCACGGGCCGCTGCCATTTCCGTGCGGCGAGCGGCGCGGCGGTCACGCGCACGGCTTGCACCGCGGCCGCGGTTTCCTTCTTCGAGGAGGCGCCGCCGCATCCGGCCAGAATCAACGCCAAAGCGGAAATGTGAATGGCTGTCAGTTTCATGAATGTCCTCAATCAAACAGGAGCGAACCGGGGTTGAGCGAGCCTTTGGCCGCTTCGAGGCGCGTGGCCGCGAGGCGCTGTTCGTACAATGCCGAGAGATAGACCGTCTTCGCGCCGAGCACGGCCACTTCCGTGCGCAGCAGATCCGTCACCGTGCTCAGGCCGTTTGCATAACGGTCCCTGGTGATGCGCAGGCTCTCCTCGGCCTCCGCGATGCTGGCACGGGCCAATGCGAGGCGGTCCTTGACGGCGTTCCATTCGAGCCACGCCCGCCGCACTTCGAAGCGAACGCCGGAAGCGGCCTGGCGTTGCCGGGCCTCGGCCGCGTCGATGCCATGGCGGCTCTCCGCCACGCGCGCCTTCGTTTCCATTCCGTCGAATACGTTCCAGCGCAGTCCGGCGCCAAAGAACCAGTTCGCGCCGCCCTTGTTCAGCACTTGCTGCCGGTCCGTTTCGAACACGCCCCGCACGAACACTTCCGGCCAGTAGCCGGCGCGGGCCGTCTTCTCGTGGATTCGTGCCGCTTCCATACCTTTGAGGGCCAGCCGCGCTTCCGGACGCTCCTCCACCGCGGATTTCTGGCTCTCTCCCAGCGCGGCCGCTTCGTATGCTGTTTCCATCAAGGGCGTGGTGAGCGTGAAGTGGGCATCTTCCGGCGCGCCCATGGCGACGTTCAATGCCGCCAGGGCCACTTCCAGTTGGGCGCGGCGCTGGATGGCTTCCTGGCGAACGCCCGCCAGGTGGACACGGATGGAGAGCACATCGGAATCCGTCGTCATGCCTTCGCGCCGGAACTCTTCCGCGCGCGCGAGATCGGCCTCCGCGCTGCGGACACTCTCTTCCGCCGCGCGCCAAGCCGCTTCGCCAAGCTTTGCGCCGAAATAGGCTTCCAGCACACGCTGCATCACTTGCAGTTCGGAGGAGCGGGTCTCAAGCGCATGCATCTGGCTCCCGATCTCGGCGGCCTTCACCGAGTTTCGGGTCCGGCCGCCATTGAACACGACCTGATCCACCGTGACCATGGACTGGAAGTTGTTCAGAAAATCGGGGCGGTTGAGCGTGGGGATGGCGAAGTTCGGCTCCGCAAACTGCCGCTGCGTCAGCAGCGCGCCGAACACGTAGACCGGATTGTTGCCCCGCTGCACCATCTCCTGGTAGTTCACGCGCGGGAGATAGCCGCTTCGCGCGGCGTCCACACGGCTGGCCGCTTCCCTTTCCCGCGCCTGCATCGCTTCGAGGCCGGGGTTCCCGCCGAGGGCGCGGTTGACGGCTTCCCGCAGGCTGAGGCGCTCGCCGCCATGGGGAGGAGCGACGCCGGGTGCGGCCGGCGGCGTTTGCGCGAACAGCGGAAGAAAAGAAAAAAAGAGAATAAGAACTGGTTTCATCGTTATCACAATGCAGCTTCCGTCCTGGAGATGCAAGCGCCGGTGGGGACGTGACATGGCCGGTCTCCGGCCGGTTGCCGCGTGTTTCCGCGGGGGCATTTGTCACCTGCGGGGCATCGATCGAATCTGTGGAGCCAGGAGATGCGCCATGGAGACGAATGTCAGGTATTTGGGCGGCGTTCAGTTTGAGGCCGAATGCCGCGGCCACAAGGTGGTTTCGGACCAGCCGCTGGAGGCGAAGGGCGCCGACGGGGGAATGACTCCTCCCGAGTTGCTGCTCTCTTCGCTGGGAACCTGCGCGGCCTTCTACGCCGCGTACTATCTGAAGCTCAACCAGCTTCCCACCGAAGGCTTGCACGTGAAGGTCACGGCGGAGAAGGCGAAGAATCCTCCGCGCCTCGATGACTTTGTGATTCAGGTGGACGTGCCGGGGGTGGGCGAATCCCATCGCGAGGCGGTGAGGAAGTCCGTGGAGAAATGTCTCATTCACGCGACGCTTCTTCATCCCCCGTCGATACGGACTGAGGTTTCGGTGGGCCAGCCTGTCGAAGCGGCCTAGCTGAAGCGCTATTGGCAGCCTGTCGGGGACGATTCGGTAGAATGAGCTTGTCTCACCGGACGGTGTGTTCGCCGCCGCCTTCCGGTGCCGCCAACGCTTATGTCTACCGCAGTTGAATCTCCGAAGAGCCGGGAGGTGGAACTCGCCGAGGAATTGCTTCGCGGCAACGCGGCCGCGTTCGACGAGTTCGTGAGCATCTTCCAATCGAAGATCTTCCAGTACACGCTGATGATGTGCGGGCACCGGGAAGACGCGGAGGAAGTGGCGCAGGATACGCTGCTCAAGGTCTTCGAGAATTTTGATCAACTGCAGGATGCCCGCAATGTGCGGGCCTGGGTGTTCCGGATCGCCCGGAATGCCTGCCTGATGAAGCGGCGCAAGAGCGTGTTCGCGCCGAAGACCGAGCTCAGCTTGGAGGATTACGTCCCGCAAACGGAGGACGACGGAAGCGGCGTCCGGATGCAGATTGCCGATTGGAGCAAGGTTCCCGAAAGCCAGATGCTGCAAAAGCAGTTGAAAGAGATTCTGGCGGCGGCGATCCAGGAACTGCCGGAGATCTACCGTTCGGTTCTGCTGCTGCGGGACGTGGAGGAGCTGAACACGGAAGAGACCGCGGAGATTCTGGATGTGAAGATCGACGTGGTGAAGACGCGGCTGCACCGGGCCCGGCTGGCAATCCGGCAGAAACTGGACCGGCACCTGCTGGAGGCGTCGGCCACGCTCACACGCTAGAGACGTATCCAAGCGCCGGGGGATGGCGCGGTGAGGGAAGTTGTATGGAAGAAGCAATCGAAGGGGCGGGAAACCGGCCGGGAAACGCGACCGCGAACGGGGATGGCGGATGCGCGCCGCTGGAGCAACGGCTGGGGGAATCGCTCGACGTCAATATCACGGCCGAGGAACTTGAGCAGTTGAGGATCGAGATGCAGGGCTGCCCGCCGTGCCTGGAGTTCATTGAGAGTCTCAAGACGACGGTGAAGCTGTGCCACGAATTTGGGCTGGAGCAGTCGCCGGCACCGCTTTCGGAAGGCACAAAGTCCCGCATGGTGGAAGCGTATGAGAGGGTGCTGGCGCGGCGTTCGCAACTCCCCGAGTGAAGGCTGCCGGCCCCAGGCGGATCGGCGGCGGCAGCCGCCGATCCCGGTAGGAAGGGAACATCGAAACGGGCAGCTTCCGGCGATTCCTACGAACCCGGCCGCGGCTTGTACCCAGGGCGTGCGCGAATCTTGAACCGCTTGCCCTGCGGGTCCGGCGCCAGTTCCACGGTGATTTCCCGGAATTCCATGTTCGGGTTCACCTGCGGGTAGTAGGTGATGGTGTAGGAGTTTCCCAGATCCTCCCGGATGGCCTCAAAGGCTTCCACTTGCTTCTGCCAACTGCGGGCGAAATAGGCCTGGCCGCCCGTGCGCTCGGCGATGCGCCGGAAGACGTTCGTGGAAATCCGGTCCTGGTTGGCCTCGGCGGTGGAGATGACATAGAGCGGAATGCCCTCTTCTTCCGCCACCCGGCGGACATCGTCGGGCGCAACCATGCTGGCACTGTCGGGGCCGTTGGAGAAGACGATCACCACTTTCCGTCCAGGCACTTTCGCGGCGTCGCGAAGCGTGAGCAGCAGGCCATTGTACAGCGCGGCGTCATCGCCCACGACGGCGCTCCGCAATCCGCGGATGGCTTCGTTGCGGTTGCGGGTGAGGCTGGTGGCGCGCGAGAGATTCCGGCTGAAGGTGTAAATCGCCACGGAATCCGCATCGTCCAGACCACGGATGAAATCCGCGACGGCATCCGAGGCGTATACGAAGCCGCGATACATATAGTTGGACGTGTCAAACAGCACAAACACGTTCGTGCCGGCGAGGGTGTCCGCGAACGATTCCGCTCTGCCCGTCGGCGCGGGGCCGGCCGCTCTCACGGGCACGATCGGCTCCAGGCCGCCATCCTGTTTCACCCGCATCGCCGGGAGGTTCCCTTCCGAGAACGTCGCGATCTTCTGAACGATGCCGTCTTCCAGAATGCGAAACTCCGAAGGCTTCAGCCCGTTCACGTAGCGCCCTTTGCCATCGGTGACGGTGAAGGTGAGCACCACGAGATTGGTGTCCACCCGAAACACCGGATCGCTTTCCTGTGCCCGCACGGGCAGCGCCAATCCGGCGATAAGCATAAGTCCCAGCAGCAGCTTCATGTTCATGACGATTTCCCGTGTTTTGAATTGTGACCGCGCATGACCGCTTCCTGTTCCGTAACTCTATTGCCCCCCGCCCATGGGCGTGCTTTCCGAGTTCCCGTTCACCTTGCTCTCGCCCACCCGGCGCATGGA
The DNA here is from genome assembly GCA_039812845.1 of Bryobacterales bacterium. GTDB lineage: Bacteria > Acidobacteriota > Terriglobia > Bryobacterales > Bryobacteraceae > JACTMJ01. Next base: position 22,564 of record JBDIBK010000002.1, on the reverse strand, counting down.
CCGCAAGAGCGCGGGCCAGTCTTCCAGGTGCGTGGCGAAAATACCTTCGATGGTTTCCCGGGTCCATTCCGGAATGGAGATGTTCAATTCCTCCGGCTTCATCTCCAGGCGGTCGGAAATCTCCGCCCAGTAAAGCGCGCCCGATTCCCATGTCTCCGCCATCAAGCGGCTGGAGTAACCCATCATGGTTGGCATGGTGCGAAGGCCGAGCAACTCGGGACGGTAGGAGTGCGTCAGCGCCGGTTTCGGGGAACCGAATAGATCGCTGATGGTGTCCATCTTCACCGTTGGATCGGATTGCTGAAGGCTGCGAATCTCCGTGTAGATGGGGGATTGCAGCGTCTGGTTCGCGGCCAGCACGTCGAGGCCGACGCGAAAGAGCTCCGACGGCATCAGCAGTTCCGTCGCCGCGTTCGGGTCCCTGCGCTGGATGGCTCGCCGCACTTCGGAAACGCGATGCGGATTTGAGCAGTGGTCGAGCGAGTTCATCACCTGCCCGCGCACCGCGGCATCCACCACCGCTTCCGCCAGCAGGCTCTTGCCCGCGCGCTGCAATAGCGCCACATAATGCACTTGCGAAGGGCTCACGTTCCACCAGCGGGGCACGGTTGCCGTCAGCAGCACCTGGGGAACAAGATCTCCCCAGATCAGCGCCTGCTCCCTGTCCGGAACCAGAAAATTCTGTTCCGCCTGGGCCAGGGCATACGGCAATTCGCTCAGGGAACCCATCAGCCGGCCACCGGACGTGGCGGACCAGCCGACTCCCGCGACCTCCGTGGGCGCCCAACTGTAATCGGTGCCCGGCAATCCGGAGAAATCGTGATAGCGAACGAACTGGCTGTTTGTGAGCAAGATCTGCCCGCCCGGCGGCGCGTAATGGGCATAGACCAGGCCCACCAGCGTATCCCGCAGGTGCGGGGCCAGTTCCTCGCGCAGCGCCAGCATTTTCTCGGGCGAGTTGGAGTTCTTATCCACCTCCGCCCGCAGCCGAACTTTTCGCTCGTGTTCGACATGCTGCTCCGCGATGCGGCCAAAGCTCAGCGCGTTCTTTTCGTCCGCGCTCAGGGAGGCGCGCGCGGATTGAATCCGGCCAATCTGCGAAGTGAGCCGGTTCACGAGCGTGGTATCGATTGCCCCGCCTGAGGCCGCGCCCTGCAACTGGTCGTCAAGCGTGAATAGGTCCGTGAGCGTGAGCAGATTCTGCGCATCCACGATCGTGTTGATCGTCTGCGTCTGCTTCGCCAAAACTTCCGGATCGTCGGCATTTTGCACCCCCGCCAGCAGGTTCACGAGGTGCTTCTGCGGATCGGCGCTGCCAGCTCCGCCCGTTGCCGTAAGGAGATCCTGAACGCCCTTCCGCGCATTCGCGAAGAGCTGAGCTTCATTCTCGGGCTTCCCGACCGATTCCAGAATCTTCCGGAACGTGCTGTCGACATCCGGACCGCGAAGGATTCCGTGACGCGTGTAAATCTGCCAGAGGCCGAGAAGGCCCTGAAGGGATCCGGCGGTGTCGGCCCGGAGTTCTTCATTGCGGATCTTCTGGGTTGCGAGCGCGGTCTCCACGAACTGGCGGATGGCCTCGTCGCTCAATTGCGGCGATTCCGTCAGCAGGGAATACTGGCTGCGCAGAGTATGGTATTCGTTCAGCAGCAGTTGCACCGTGGCGGGCTCCAAGGGGCGATCCCGCAGCCGGTTCATTTCGCTGGTTGCGATAAACATCCGCAGCGGAAGGTTCTCCACATAGCTGCGGCTGAGCCCGAAAAGCGCCGCGATCAGATCGTCGGCATCCCGCCACCCCGGCGCGGCTCTGCGAAGCCGCCGGTCTTCGACAAATTTCTTGTCCGCGAACAGTTCCTTCCAGACGGCGAGCGTGCCCGGTATGTGCGGCCGGCCATCGGGATCGAGCCTCAGCCGATGCGTGAAGATCAGCATATCGGTATTGGCGCGAAACACCGGCCGGGCCGGCCCAGGGCTGGTAATTTTTCCGCGCAGGGCCTCGTAGAAGCGCTCCATTCTTTCTGGTTCGGTAAGGTATTCCTTCGCCGGACCTTCGATGCGATACAGCGCGTCGTAGTAGCACGCCAGCCAGCCGTCGTCCGAAGAAATCAATTTCATGAAGAACTCGGAGGGTTTGCTCACGGAAGCGCCGACGAGCTTCTCCCACTTGGCTTGCGCCTTCGCGCCGCCCGGCGTCACCACTCTGCCGTTCTCCACATGGAACATCGCGCCGTAGAAATCGATCACGTGCGAGAAAGCCCGCAGTTTCTCCAGTTCAATATCCTTGCGGATGATCTCGGCGGTATTGGTTTCCAGCTTGGCGAGGCTGAGGTAGAGGCGGCACAAGGCTGGATCCGAGAGAAGCATCTGGATCGGCGATTTCTCCTTCTTGGGGTCGCTCAGAGCCCAATAATCCGTCCCGTAGAGGATCGGGACCTTCGTGGGAGTCATATCGTAGCTGAAGGGGCGGTTCGTGCGCAGCGCCTGCTCCAGATCGGCCAGCGGAAAGCCGGAATCCACCGTGATGAAGGCCTTGGTGGGGTTGACGGTCTCCAGCACCAGGTCTCCGCCGCATCCGCCGCGCATCCGGTATCCGAGAATTTTCAGCAATTCGCCGGTTTCGGCGGATTCGCACTCGCCGATGCGCAGCGCGTTCCCCTCGCCCGCGAGTTTGGTGAGGTCCTGGGCTTGCTGCAGATACCGGAAGACCAGCCGCAGATACTCCGTTTCCTGCATGCCGCCCTCCGGACCCATGGAGCGGTAACCGGAAATCGAGATGTTGCGTGCCAGCGCGCTCAGCAGCAGCTCCGGCGCAACATCGGGGGCGAGCGCGGCCATCCGCGCGAAGGCGGCCAAGGGGCCGGGGATCTCGATGGTTCCGTACAGAGACGGCGTATTGCCGGTGGGAGGATCCGGCAGGGCAAGGTCAGTTCCGCCCGCCTGCCGGTACAGCGCCAGATACTTCTCGGTCTGCTCCGGCTTGCGCTCCTCAAGGCTCAGCACCACCAGCCTGCGGAGGGCGCTGCGTTTCTCCTCATCCGCGCCGTTCGGCCCGAGCAAATCCCAGTACCGCTCATAAGCGGCGAAGCGCCCCGGCGCGGCATAGCGGTCCAGCAGCGCGGCAAGGCTGCGCGCCGTTGCCGCATCCCGCGGGACCGTGCCCTGCGACTCTCGCGGCGTCCGCGCCCGCTCTTGCGGATTCGTTGCGGCGGCGGATTGCGCCCCCTGTTCCCCACCCCCGGCAGCGTGCAGCGGCACCGCCGGCAAAAGCAAAATCGCCAAGACACCGAGGCTGATCTTCATAGAGACCTCTCTTGCCCTTCCCAGTGAAACGATGGCCAAGGAACAAAAACTTGGGACTTACTCTACCACCTTTCCAGTCAAAATGATCGGTACTGGAACTTCGAGCGCCGGATCCGTCGCGGCTCTCGAGAAGAAAGCCCCGGATCTCTCTTCAGACTGCGGAACGTTCAGGGGCGATCCGAAAAAGTGAGAAAATGAATCCCAGTCCAAGAACTTCCCGATATACAAGAGGTGCGAACGATGATCTCCCGGCCACTCGCGGCGCTAATTCTGGCAGTTGTTTCTTGTGTCTTCCCGGCGTGTGCGCAGGAGCCCACCATCGCCGTGATTGGCATGGTGCACTCCCACGTGTGGGGCCAGTTCGGCAAGATGGTGAAAGGCGACCCCGCCAAACTCGTTGGCGTTGCCGAAACGGAACCCGCGCTGATCGATGAAGCGGTAAAGCGCGGGCTGAGCCGCGACCTCGTGTATTCCGATTACAAGAAGCTGATCGAAGAGAAGAAGCCCCTGGTGGTGTGGGCCTTCGTGGAGAACAATCGCCATCTGGAGATTGTGGAATACTGCGCCCCGCGCAAAGTGAACGTGATTTTTGAGAAGCCGCTTGCTTCCACTTACAAGGACGCGGTGAAGATCCGCGATCTCGCCCGGAAGAACGGCATCAAAGTGATGACCAATTACCAGATGGCATGGTGGCCCACCATGCACGCGCTCAAGACGAAGCTCGATTCGGGCGAGCTCGGCACCGTCTGGCGGCTGCACGGAATTGTAGGGCACGGGGGCCCCGGCGGACCCACCGGGCTCAACAAGTTCTTCTTCAACTGGCTGACCGATCCGGAAAAGAACGGCGCCGGCGCTCTGATGGATTTCGGCTGCTACAACGCGCTCTGGAGCCTCATGTATCTGGGGCGGCCCCAATCTGTCTTCGCCCATGCCATCCACCTCCGCCCGAATGAGTTCCCCAAGGTGGAAGACAGTGCCACGATAATGCTGAGCTACAAAAGCGGCGTCGCCCTGCTCGAAGCAAGCTGGGATCTGCCGCGCAGTTTTCAGCAAGTGGAACTCTTTGGGCTCAAGGGGAGCCTGGCGGCGGACCGCGAGAAGGCGACCTTCCGGCCCAGCCGCGGACCGGAGCAGATTCTTCCCGATCCGGGATTGCCGGCCAACCGCCTGGAGCCGATCGCCTACATGCTCGATTGCATCCGCTCCGGAAAAGAGCCGGAAGGCATGACGTCCATGGACTTCAATGTGGGTGTGAATGAGATCATCGATGCGGCGAAGCTGTCGGTGAAGACGGGCAAGCCGGTGGCGCTTCCCCTCAAGTAGGCAAGGGTTGTCTGTCAAACTAAGGAGTATGCCGCTCCGCGCGTTGTTGCTTTGCCTGGTGGCCTCGGCGCTCCTGTACGGGCAGCCAACCTGTCCGCCCACGCCGGTGTATTCACCCTGCGACCTGGCGCTGGAACTCAGCGCGGCAGAACGGGCGGCGCACCCGAACCCTTACGCCACTGTGGAGCTTTACGCGGAGTTCCGCTCTCCGGGAATCAATACGTACCGGCTGCCGATGTTCTGGGACGGTGGGGGGCGCTTCGTTGCCCGTTTTGCGCCGACGGAGCCCGGCAAATGGCTGGTCAAATTCTCCGGCAATATCGGCCGCCTGGACGGAATGATGACAGCGGTGGAGGCCGTCGACGTCCAGACGCCCGGCTTCCTCGAACCCGCCAACGTCCATCATTGGCGAACGACGAAGGATCTCCAGCCGCACCTGTGGATGGGCGACACGCAGTACGCGTTCGCCACGGTTCCGGATGCGGTATTCAATGAGATCCTGGCCCGGCGGAAAGAACAGCGCTTTACGCACGTGCGCGGCGCGCTGCTTGGCCCGCGCCCGGAAAACGCGGCGGATGCGGCCGGCAGCCCGCTTCCCGCCCCGGACCGTCTTCTCCCAGCGCACTTTCAGCAAGCGGACCGCCGCGTTCGCGCCTTGAACGAGGCGGGAATGGTGGTGGACCTCATCCTTGGCTGGGACCGTAATCAGCTCGCGGAGATTCTTCCCACCCAGAAAGACCGCGAACGCTACCTCAATTACGTTATCGGCCGCTATGCCGCTTTCAACGTCACCTGGCAGCTCGTTCAGGAGTTTGAAGAGTACAAGGACGGAAAGCGCCTGATGAAAGAGATGGGGGAGTATCTGCGCGAACGGGACCCTTACAGGCACCCCCGCAGCACGCACACGATCTCCACGACTTCCCCGCTGGTTCGTGACGGCTGGATGAGCTATATGCTCTATCAAAACTCCAACGACCAGCTCGGCGCGATTGAGCACCAGCTCTACCAGCTCCCCGCCGTGAACGCGGAGTTTGGATATGAGAACTCGGGGGCCGGCGCGACGCACCCGCATCACGTCGATTCCGGCACCTTCCGCAAGCGCCTCTGGAATTCCACCATGGACGGCCAGTATCCCACGTACGGGAACACCGGAACCTACGGCGGCGGGATTCCGGTGCAAGCCAAGTTCGCCGATTCCCCTGGCGCAGCCGCTATGAAAGTCTGGTACGACCTCTTCAGCCGCACCCGGTATTGGGAGATGGAGCCCTATTTCGACGTTTCCGGCGCGCGCTGCCTGGGCCTGCACGGGGAGGATGCCCCGGAGTTTGTCTGTTACGTCGAGGCGCCCGCCAGTGCCGGGCAAACGGGCGAGGTGGAGATTCGCTTCGCGAAAAAACACAAGTACAAGATGGAGTGGATCAATCCCGCCGATGGCACCGTGACGGCGCTCAAGGAGTATAAGGGCCAATCCTGGGCCGGCGTGCCGCCCAGCCCGGGCCACGATTGGGTGCTGCATTTTTACCGCGACGGTTACGTGCAGGGGCTCAGCAATCGCTACAAATTCGAAAGCCGCGCGGTTCCGGTGCAAGAGCCCGAAACCGCGCTCGCCAAGATTCCGTTCGAGATGACGGAGCCCGCACAGATGGCGGTTCCACTCGCCGGGGGATGGAAGGTTCCGTACCAGATCAAGATCACCAGGGAATCCAGAGCCACGCGGAGCATGATGTACCTGTTGACCGCCGAAGATACGGTGGCGGGCGAAGGCGCTCGGGTGGTTGCAACCGGTCCGGAGGGCTTTCTGCAGTTTGATCCGCGCGCCCTCGGCAAACCGCCCGTCGTGGTGAACGTCCGGGTTTATGGGATGAACTCCGTGGGCAAGGTTTATGTGGTGGACAAGGTCTTCCGGCTAGAGCCGTAAGGCCGGGCGTGCGGAATCGGCCCGCCGGAACGGGCGCGAAAAATTTGACGACGAACATACTTATTCTCGATACTGCGTCCGGGGCCGGGCACGTGGCTCTCGCGAGCGACGGCCGGGTGTGCGCGCAGCTCGCTCTCTCCACGCCCCGCCAGCAGGCGGAACAGATTTTCCCGGCAATCGCCGGCGTCCTTGAAGAGGGGGCGTTGCGCCTCAAGGACCTGCAGGCGGTGGCGGTGTCCACGGGGCCGGGGGCTTTCACCAGCCTGCGGGTTGGCCTGACGGCGGCGAAGAGCCTTGCCGAAGCGGCGGAGCTTCCGCTCATCGGGATCTCGAGTGTGCAGGCAGTGGCGCGGCTGACGCCCGGGTTTCCCGCGGCAATCTTGCTGCCCGCGAGCCGGGGCGAATTCTTCCTGTCGATCGCCACGCCGCCCGCGCCGGGGACGGGCGAAGGGCCGCCCGCGGAGCCGTCGCTCTCGGAAGTGGCGTTGGTGCAGCCAGATTCCTGGCTGCGGGGCCTCGAGGCCATCCCGCGCTATATCCTCTCGCCGTCCGCGGAGTTCCTTGATGCGGTTGCGGAGCAGTCTCCGGAGGGCGCTCGATGCCTGTTGATTTCGCGAAGCTGGGTTCCGCAGTTGGCATCCCTGGCGCAGGACCGGTACCGAAGCGGGGCCTTCGACGATCCCCTCCGCCTTGACGCCGCCTACGCGCGGAAGGCGGATGCGGATAAGAGCTGGCGCGATCCTCGTTTGACTCAATCGCCAGTGCCGTGACGTTCATTACCCGTGATGGTTCTGCTTGGAAGTAACAGCCGTTCCGGGTGGAATTATTGATTTTTCACTCCCCCTTAATTTCGGTTGGTGCGGGCGAGGAATCATCTGGATTCCGTTCCGGGCGCGTTCACTGGGTGGGCGTGCGCTGCCTCCTGGTAGCCCAAAACCGCGGACCCCCGTACTTTTGTACTATTCAAGCCGCTTGGAACGTGGTAATAGTATTCTGTAACCATTCCAGCCGAGTATTGTTCGGATCGACTTCGCGATTCTCGCTTCGATTACCGTTGAAGCTATTGAAGGAAAAGGAGTTAATTCGAATGGCCAGTTTCTGGCAAGGGAGCCGATGGCTGGACGTGCCGTCGAAATCGGCTGCGGCGGGCCGGGATATCTGGTGAATCGCCGCCAGACAGGGTACTATAACCAAAGTTCCCGGACGTCTGTAGCTCCCTAGGGAGACATCTGGTTAGAAAAGATTCTCGTGAGCGCTTCATGACCAACGAAAGTTCCACTCCCGATTCGTCAAGCGAAACCAATGTGGGTGGAGGCCGCCCGGCGCGCCGCATCCGCATACTGATCGCCGATGATCACACGATCTTCCGCGACGGTCTCCGCCGCCTTCTGGACCTTCAGGCGGATTTCGAGATCGTCGGAGAAGCCAAGGATGGCCGCGAGACCATGGAAATGGTGGACCGGCTGAAGCCGGATGTGCTTCTGCTGGACATTCGCATGCCGGGAATCGACGGGTTGTCCGCGCTGCAGCGGCTGAGCGCGAGTTCCACCGAAACCAAGGTAATCATCCTCACCGCTTCCGACGATAAGAATGAGTTCGTGCAGGCAGTCAAGTATGGCTGCTCTGGCATTGTCCTCAAGCACACGGCCACGGACCTCCTCATCAAGAGCATCCGCAAGGTGTATGAGGGAGAGATTTGGCTGGATACGCACACGACGGCGGCCGTCATGCGGCAGTTCGCCATGCAATCCTCCGGCGCGGCTCCCACTCCGGCGTATTCCAAACAAACCCGTGAGCGCTCCCCGCTCAGCAACCGGGAGCGGGAAATCGTGGTGCTTGTCGCGCAGGGCTACAAGAACAAGGAAATCGCCGACAAGATGTTCATCAGCGAACAGACCGTCAAGAATCACCTGCACAATATCTTCGACAAACTGGGCGTTTCAGACCGCCTCGAATTGGCGTTATACGCGGTGCATAACGGCCTGTACGAAAAGCCCATTGAATAACCCCTCGGCGCCTGGACGCGCCCGTGCGGGAGTCGCCGGATTCGTGATGCTTCGGTTCTTCAGTGCCCTTCTCTTGCTCTCCGCCGCCGCGCTTTCGCCGGCGCAGCCTTCCGGCATGCCCAAGCTGGAGACCTGGACTCCGCCCGTGCTGCAAACCGGCGTGGCGAAACTGGTGCGCGAGTATGCGGCACCCGAAGCGCGGCAGGGCGTTGCGGTGGACGAGCGCTTCGTCTATGCCATCGTCAACACGATCATCGGCAAGTACGACAAACAGAGCGGGGAACTGTTGGCGCGCTGGACGAGCCCGCGCGGCGGCCCCATCCGCCACATCAATTCCTGTTACGCGGCCAAGGGCAAGCTCTGGTGCGCCAATTCGAACTTTCCGGATGTGCCGATGGGCTCTTCCGTGGAAGTGATTGAGACCGCCGGGATGAAGCACGAATCCAGCCACAGCCTGGGTCTGATGGAAGAGGGGTCCCTCACGTTCTTCGAGCCCTGCCTCGACGGCTACATCGCCGGCTTCGCGCACTACGATGGGACGGGCGGCGTGGGCTACAAGGGAAGCCGCTACGGAGCCATCGCCACCTTCGACAGCCAGTGGCGGCGAACCGGAGGCTGGCTGATTCCGGAATCCGTGCAAGCCGCGATGGCACCGCATGCGGCCTCGGGCGGGGGAATCGGTCCGGATGGCTTGCTCTACCTGCTCGGGCATGACCGCCCGGAACTCTACGTGCTGGCAAAGCCTAGGCTGGGCCCAGTGCTGCTCCACCTGGCCACGATTGAGATCGCCGCGGAAGGGCAGGCCCTGGCCTGGGACCGCACCGTCGCCGGCCGCCGCCTCTATGCCATTAGCCGCCCCAAGGGCGTCATCCGCGCCTTCGATATCCCCGAGGTGCAGGTGACGCATCCCGACGCGCGCCGCTTCCCCGTTCCAGAGCGCCGCTGATTCACGAACGCGAACCGCTTGGCCCCGGAAACGCCCACTTCCGTCAAATATCCGCATACGAATTTCGGAATCGTGCTACGCTAGAGGCGCTATGCGATTGCGCGTTCCCTTCTTTCTTTTCTCTGCGTTCCTCATGACGGCGCTCCTGGGTTGGGGTCACTTCAACTGGCTGGTGCGGACCCACTACAACGCCTCCGGAGACACCGCCTATCTCGAAATCGGCCACGGGCACGGCTTTCCCTCCAGCGAAGAGGCCGCCTCGCTCACGAACCTGAAGGCGTTTCTCGTGACGGCGAACGGAACCCGCCAGCCGGTGAAGGTCACCGCCGGTCCGAAATCGCTCCAGCTCGAAGTGAAGCTGCCCTCGAAAGACCTTGCGCGGGTCTACTATGTGCGGGATCGCGGGGTGCGAAGCCAGACGGCCAATGGCTGGAAGGAAGGCGGGCGCGACAAGTTCCCGGATGCCAAATCCGTCCGGAAATCCTCGGATTATGGCATCTCCTGGGTGGGTTTCAACGGAACCACCTACAATGCCAAGCCGCTTGGCCTGGGCCTCGAACTCAACTACGAGTCCGGCATGCGCGGCCGCCTGGTGCGGGTCTGGCGCAACGGCAAGCCGGCGAAGGATGTGGAAGTGCTGGCCGTCCTCGGCGAGCACCGTGAAATCAAGCTCGGCAAGACGGACCGCGACGGCTATGTAAAAGTGGCGGAGACGGTGCCGGAGCATGTGCCGGTTCTGTTCAGCGTGGCCGTCACGGAGAAGGCACCCCAGGGCGCGAACTACGACCGGGAATCGTTATCCTGCACGCTGGCGCTGCCCGCGGAGTAAGCCTCCATGCACGTTGCCGATGGCATTCTTCCGGTGGAGATGTCGATCGCGGGGTACGCCCTTGCCATCGGCGTCAGCGCCCTCGCCAGCCGCAAGCTGGAGACCGAAGAAGTGCCGCGGATGGGCTTGCTGGCGGCGGCCACCTTCGTCGCCTCGCTCGTGAACGTGCCGGTCGCGGGCGTTTCGGTGCATTTCGGCCTGTTCGGCTTGGTGGGCCTGTTGCTGGGCGTGCGCGTGGTGCCGGTGATCTTCGCGGTTCTCATTTTGCAGACGTTTCTTTTTCAGCACGGCGGCTTTCTCTCCCTTGGGGTGAACGTCGTGAATATGGCGTCCGGCGGTCTTGTGGCGGCGGCGATTGGCCGATATGTTCCCGGCCCGCTGGGGATGCGCGCCGCACTCGCCGGATTCGCGGGAATCTTCCTTCCGGTTCTGCTGCTTCTGGGAGAATTCCACGTTGCCGGGTACGGACGCAGTATCCTGCTCTTGGCCGGGGTCTACGCGATCGTGGGCATATTAGAGGGGGCGTTCACGGCGATGGTGATCGCTTTCGTCGCCCGCACGAAACCGTCGCTGCTTCGCCATCCGCGGCCGGCCCGCGAAAACGCTCCCGTGCCATCGTCCGCGGTGAAGGCGGGAGTTCAATGAGGAAGGCAATGGGAAGGGAAGGCTGGTGTGGATATGATTTCCGTTGCGCTTAGAAAGGCCGTCCGCGCCGTCATCGCCATCCTCTCCACTCTGGGATTCGCCGCTCTGCTTCCCGCGCACGACCTCCAGACCACGGTCGAGGTGAAGCCGCCCTTTGTGGTGATCTCCGCCTCTTACGAAGGAACGGAGGCGGCCAGCTTTATTGCGGTCACCGTGCATGCGCCCGCTTCCGCCGGCGTCAAGGCGGATGCCTTTCAGACGGGGCGTACGGATTTTGAAGGCAAATTCGTTTTCCTTCCCACCGGGCCGGGAGACTGGCGCGTGCTGCTCGACGATGAGATGGGCCACCGGGTGGAACTCGTCGCCAAAGTGCCCAGCGAGAATCCGGGGGAAACTTCGGCCGCTTCCGCATCGGGGGAAACGGGCGGGCGCGGCACGGGAGAGCGCTTGCTGGTCGGCCTGAGCATTCTTTTCGGGGCGGCCGGCTTGCTCTATGGCTGGTTATCCCGCCGCCAAAAGCCCGCAAGGGTCTGAGCCGCTTCGCCCATGCATCCGCATCTCCATTCCAGCGCGCATCACGGCGACGCGCACGGCATGCTTGGCGCAAGCCCGGCGGGGAAGCCCACGCTCGATGCCCGCATGGAACTCGTTGCCGTCCTCGTGGCCATTGCCGCGATTGGCTCGGAGCCGCTGGGCCAGTTGCCGCCCCTTGCGTTCTATCTGCCGCTGGCGCTCGCCTACGTGTTCCTGCGAGAGCGGTCGCTTTGGCCCGCGATGCTCCGGGCAGCCCCGGTTCTTCCCGTACTCGGGATCCTGGCGCTCGGCCTCCCCTTCAGCCGTGCCGTGGATTCGTGGCTGAACGTCGCGCCCGTTTCCGGCCTTGATCGAAACGGCTGGCTTGCCGCAGTCTCGCTCTTCCTGAGGGCGCTCTCGGCGGTCCTGCTGCTCTCCACGCTGGTGAAGGCGATTGGCTTCGCGGAGATTCTCACGGCCCTGCGACGCCTCGGCCTGCCGCCGGCGGTGCTGCTGACCCTGCAGCATCTGGAGCGCTACCGTGCGCTGATCGCGGAGGAATGGCGTCGCACCAATCAGGCCCGGGAATCCCGCTCGCCGGGTGGCATGCGCTTTGCATTCGCCGGCTATGCCAACCAGACGGCCCTGATTTTTCTGCGAAGCTGGGAACGCAGCGAACGCATCCACACCGCGATGATAGCGCGTGGCTTCCGCATTGACGGGCCATCTCCGGTCTCCGGCGGGCCGGCGGGTTCGCCCCGGAGCGCGTGGCTTCGCAGCATCTGGCTGCCCGCAATCGCCCTTCTGATCCGCCTGGCGGTATGATCACGCTTTGTCCATGCGCATAGAGAATTCATTCGCCGCGGAATCCTCGCCGCCGCAAGCGCCGCCCGCGGCGATCGACGTGCAGGGGCTGCGTTTCGCATACTCCCCCGGCGAAGAGGTGCTCACCGGCATTGATCTGAGCGTTCCGCGGGGGCGCAAAGTGGCTCTGCTCGGCGCTTCCGGCGCGGGGAAATCCACGCTCTTGCTGCACTTGAACGGGATCCATCTGGCCCAGAGCGGGCAGGTGAGCGTGGAAGGCCAACCGGTTCGGAAAGAAAATCTGCGGAGCGTTCGGGAGCGGGTGGGGCTGGTCTTCCAGGACCCCGACGATCAGCTCTTCCACCTCACCGTGGAGGAGGACGTTGCCTTCGGTCCGCGGAATTTTGGCTTGAGCGAGGCCGAAGTCCGGCATCGGGTCCACGAAGCTCTCGAACGCACTCACTTGAACGGCTTTGAGAGCCGGGTGAACCAGCATCTCTCCTATGGGGAACGCCGCCGTGTCTCGATCGCGACCGTGCTCTCCATGCGCCCCGGAATTCTCGCGCTCGACGAGCCCTTCGCAAACCTCGATCCCGTGATGGTGAAGGCGCTGATCCAGTACTTGCGGCGCTTTGAAGGAACCGTGCTCCTGGCGTCGCAAGACATCCTGCCCGCGCTCGGCTGCTGCGATTCCGTCGCCATCCTGCACGAAGGCAAAGTGGCCGCGTACGGAGACGTCCGGGAGATTGCGTCGGACCGCGCGCTGCTGCGGCGCACTGAACTCGATTTCTGGTATCTCCGCGATATTCTGGCGAGTCTCGAGCCCTAAAGGGCGCTAGCCGACCGGCTCTTTCTTGCGAAGCAGTTTGGAGAGTTCCTGCAGGAAATCTTCTTCGTCCTGGAAGTTGCGATACACACTGGCGAAGCGGACATACGCAATCTTGTCGATCGATTTGAGGCGCTCGATGAGCACTTCACCTACCTCGGCGGTAGAGAGTTCGCGGTCCGGGCTGGCAACCAGAGCGGCTTCCACGGCATCCACGGCCTCGGCCATCACGCTCATGCTCACGGGGCGCTTTTCGCACGCCTTCAGAAGGCCGTTCAACACCTTCTGGCGGTCAAACGGTTCGCGGCGTCCGTCCTTCTTCACCACCATGAATGGGATCTCGTCGATTCGTTCGTAGGTGGTGAAGCGGCGGCTGCACTCCAGGCACTCGCGGCGACGCCGGGTGACGTTTCCCTCTTTGCTTTCGCGAGAGTCAATCACCTTGTCGCCGTTGTGGCCGCAAAACGGGCACATCATAGGTGCGCTTCCTGCTCCATGCTCTTTATTTTTCGCCAGTTAAGGCCGGAACGCAATGCGGCGGCCGCGCCAAAAGGAATCGCGATGCCCATTTGCACCGCCCAGACCACCAGGGTGATCCCGGAAGATGCCTCAAGCGGAATTCGCAGCCATTCCGTAAGCAGCGCCAGCGAGACCAGATAGAATCCGCCCACCAGGAATGGGATGGGAATCGCGCTTGCGATCGCGAGAATCGCCAGAAAGCGAAACGATTCGCTGAGGCCGAGATGGCTCGACGACGGGAAGCTTTGGAAAATGGCCCAGAACGTGACGCCCACGATCAGCCAATGCGCCAGCGTCCAGCTAACGATGCGGAACAGAATCCGCGGATCGCGGCTCACGCTCAGCGCGGCACCGAAGGCTTCGGTGAGGCGGTGCGCCGTTTCCCGATGGCGTTCCGGCAGGAAGCGGAGCGCCTCCCGAAGGCGGCTTGTGGCCGCCCTCGCGGCAAAGGTGAAGGCCAGCAGCAGGGCCAGTGCGGCAATAGAGACGCCGAACACGATTGCGCCCCCCGCGCGTATGGCCTCGGTGATGGGCGAACCCGGCGGCAAGGTGGCCACATCAATCGTGAACATCGCCCAGCCGGCCAGCCCGAGAATGCTGAGCAGGTCATAAATGCGTTCGAGCATCCACGCACCCAATTGAGAGGGGAAGGGAACCCCGAGTTGGCGCGCAATCAGATAGGGGCGCAGCAGCTCGGCGGGCCGTCCAATGGTCACTACGGCCGCAAAGCCAATGAAGGTATTGGCGATCAACTCCAGACCGTTCGCATTTGGGGCGTAAGGCGCGACAAACGCCCCCCAGCGGAGACCGCGAATCGAAAAGGCCGTGACGGAGAGCAGGCCGGCAACGCCCAGCCAGCCCCAGTGGATATTTCTAAGCGCTGCCGTGAACTGCGCGACGGAAAAGCCCTGGTTCTGGCGCGCAAGCAGCCACACCAGCAAAAGAGTCACGGAGATCGAGAGGGCAATCAGCAGCGCCTTTCCCCAGGGCCGCTTCGCCGCCGGGGGAGGGCTTGCCAGTGGGGGCGCGCCGGAGCCGTTTAAGCGCACGGAACTCCGGCGCAAACGGCGATTGGGGCCGCGGACGCTTCGCCATACAATGAATTAGCGACGAGCAAACCAATCATGCCGTGAACTTTTCGATGCATTCCTTCGTTCTCCACAGTGTAAGGCATTCAGGAAGGAGAGCGATGGAGGCCGTGATCACCTGGAGCGACCCTGGACCGGCTGGAACAACGGACGCCGACGCCATGGGGGACCGCTTTCCCGGTCGCTGGGGGAGCGCGCTTCGGAGCTTCGATCGACAAGCGAGGACACGATTCTTGGATCCCGACATGCAACTGGTGGAGCGGTGTCTCGCGGGAGAAGACGCCGCTTGGGAAGATCTGGTCCGGACGCATACCCGTCGTGTCTACGGCATCTGCTTTCGCTTCACCGGTTCGGATACGGAGGCGCAGGATCTCACTCAGGACGTGTTTCTCCGGCTCTTCCGCTCCCTCGGGAGTTTCCGGGCTCGGGAAGGAGTGTTTGCGGTTTGGCTGGCGCGGATGACGAGAAACCTGCTGATCGACCATTACCGCAAGTCCAAATTGCAGCGGGCGTCGGATTCGATCGAGGAGCGGCTTCCCGCATTGGAGGCGCGAGGCTCCTCGGCGATGCGCGCCGATGCCAGGCTCGCCGGGCGGGAAGCGGGAGAGTTGATCCAGCAAGCGCTGGCGCGGCTTTCGCCGGAATTGCGAGAGACTGTGATCCTGCGGGATCTCGAAGAGATGGAGTACCGGGAAATCGCGGGCGTGCTCTCGATTCCCGAGGGAACGGTGAAATCACGGTTAAACCGGGGCCGGGCTGAATTGGCGCGGCTGCTTCGAAACAGGAAAGTGACGGCCTGATGAGAGAGGGCAGGCCGGACGAGGAGGCGGCGATGAACCGCGCACAACTCGAAGCTTTAATTACGGATTACCTGGACGGCGTCCTCGGTGAGCGGGATGCGGCGGAGTTTGAGAAATACCTGCCGCTCTATCCCGACCTTGCCGAATTTGTTGCGGATGCGGCCGAAGGAATGCGCCTGCTTGGGCAGGTGGATGCCCCGGAACCGCCGCCCGCGCTCTATGCCCGCATTCAGTCCAGCCTGGACGACGCCCGGCGGGAGGCGGAACGCGCAAAATCGAGCACGGGCCTGTTTCAGGCGCTGGCCGCGTTCCTCTCCCCGGTGCTGCAGCCGCGTTTTGTGATGGGGATGGCGATGACCGTGCTCTCCATCTCCATGATCGGGCAGTTGACCGGAACCAGAATTGACCGCGTTACGGCGGCCGATCTGAAGCCAACGGCGATCTGGAGTTCCGTGGAGTATCGCGCGCAGCGCGTGTGGGATCGCGCGGCGAAATATTACGAGAGTCTGCGGGTGGTGTACGAGATGCGCTCGCGGGTGCAGGAATGGCGCGCGCAACTGGACCAGGAAAGGGAGCGGGCGGCCAGCCGCCTCGAAGATCCCGAAACCGAGATTGTTCCGGAACCGACGGTCCAACCGCCAGCAGCGCAGCCGAGCGGACCGGGCGAGCAGAAGCGAAAGGCGAAGGACAAGTGACCGCAGCCGGAGCTGCGGAGCGCATGTGCCCGAAACAGATCGAAATCCGGCTTGCCCATTCGCCAAGGAGTGACGCCGGAGCGAACGAATAGGGAGACCAGTTGGAGGTGAAGAACCATGCCGGAACCAATGGAAAGGCCACAAGACGAACGCAATCCGGAAATGGAGCCGGGCACCGGGCTGCCACCCGCGGTGGACCGGGAACGCCAGTCTCCCGGCTTTGAGGGAAGTTCCTGGGGAGCGTCTGCCTCCCCGGATCCTCCGCATACGGCCGCGCCTCCCATCGTCAACTATTGCCGGGTCTGCGGCTGCGGCTTAACCGCCTCGGAAGCGATTTCCGTGCAGGGGGTGGTCTACTGCCCCGACCATGCACCGCGCTCGCAGACGGCTTATGGACAGCCGCCCTATCCGCCGCCTCCTTCCGGCGCGTTCGGCGCCCATGGCCCGTCGGAACCCGCGTCGCCGTACCGGATGGCAGCCGCCGATTCCGCATCGCCCGGCCTTGCCTTCCTGCTGGGCCTCATACCCGGCGTCGGAGCCGTGTACAACGCGCAGTACGTCAAGGCCATTGTCCACGTCGTCGTGCTCGGCCTGCTGATCAGCATTGTCTCGTCGGACGCCGCCAGCGGATTCGAACCGCTGTTCGGCTTGTTGATCGCGATCTGGTATCTCTACATGCCGTTCGAGGCCTATCATACGGCGAAGAAGCGGGCCGCGGGCTTGCCCGTGGACGATATTTCGAGCCTCTTCCCCATGCGCTCGCGGAGTTCCGGGTTTCCCGTTGGCCCCGTGGTGCTCATCGCCCTGGGCGTCGTTTTTCTTCTCGCGCAGTTCGACCTGATTTCCTTGCGTATTCTGTTGCGCTTCTGGCCGGTGGTGCTGATCGCGGCTGGCGGGTGGATGCTCTATGAGCGGATGTCCGCGGAAGGCGGGCGTCCATAGCCGGGAATACAGGGAGCGAATCTGGTGAATCGCGCGGCCGTTTAGGCGGCCGGTTGGCCGGTCGCGGAGAGGAACGTCGTCATGAATAACACATTGAATCTCATTCGAGCCGCGCGAGGGCCGGTGCAGCTCATCGTGCTCGGCACCCTCTTCCTGCTCGCCTACGGCCAAGTGGCTCCGGTATGGCAGACTTGGCCGGTGCTCCTGATCAGTTTCGGGCTGATGAAACTGCTGGAGTGGCTTTACCTGCGCACGGTATCCGGGAATAATGTCGCTGGCGGAGGAGGGAACTATCATGCGTAGAACCTCGGTGATCGGTCCCCTCGTTCTCATTCTGCTTGGTGCTCTGCTGCTTGCCAGCAACCTCAGCCCGCAGCTTCGTTTCCTCGATATCCTCGCCGTCCAATGGCCCTGGATCCTGGTGGGGTGGGGCGTGATTCGGCTGGTGGAACTGGTGATCTGGAGCCGGGGTTCCGAGCCTCTATTGCCCCAGGGAATTCGCGGCGGGGAGTGGTTTCTGGTGGCGCTGATCTCTCTGATGGGCAGCGGCCTGTTTGTGGTGCGGCACTTCGCCGACGGTTTTCCTTTCCGCGTAAACGGGCTGAGGATGTTCGGGGAAGCGCACGATTTCAGCCTGGACGAACTGCGCATGCCCGTCGATGGCGCCACGCGGCTGATGGTGGAGAATCTTCGGGGGGAAGTGGTTTTCTCCGGTGAGGATACGCAGGAGATCCGCGTTACCGGCCGCGAGAGTGTTCGCGCGCTCTCCGAAGAGGATGCAGCCAAGGTCTGGCGCGGGCGAAAGGCCGTCATGGAGCGGCAGGGGGATTTGGTGATCGTGCGCACCAATCAGGAAGCGGTGTCCTCCGACAACCGCCTCGCCTCGTATCTCCAGATCCGCGTGCCCCGGTCGATGCAGATCGAAACGCGCGGGCGAAATACCGATTACGAAGTGAACCAGGTGGATGGCAAGATGCTGCTTGCGGCCGATGAAGGCGACGTTCAGGTGAAGGATGCCGGCGGAGACGTTCGAGTAAAGTTCAATCGCGGCAGCCACATTCAGTTGCGGGATGTGAAGGGCCTTGTGGAGATCGCGGTCAGCCGCGGAGACGATCTGTCCCTCGAAAGGATCGCCGGACCGGTGACGATCTCCGGCTCGTTCGGAGGGAATATCGAACTGCGAGGCCTGGCCCAGCCCGTGAGCATGGAAGGCCGCCTGCTCGACCTGCGCGCGCTGGCAATCCCCGGCGAAGTGACGGCGGACCGCGGCCGCTTTGAGGGCAACGGCATTACGGGTCCTCTGCGCATTTCGAGCGAATCGAAGGATATCGAACTGGAGCGGTTCACCGGCCCTCTGGAATTAACCCTGGAGCGGGGCGACGCCGAGATTCGCAACGCCGGGAAAACCGTGTCCCCCATGACGATCGATGTTCGGCGCGGCAAGGTGGTGCTGGCCGTGCGTGAGGGTGACGCGTTTGCGCTCGACGGCGAGACGCGAAAGGGAGAGATTGAGAACCGCACAGGCCTCGCCTTCGCGGTGGAATCAAGCGAATCCGGCAGCCGCATTCAGGGTGGGAAAGCGGGCGCGCCGAAGATCACCATTCGCTCGGAGAGGCTGGAGATTGAATCGCTGGACAAGGCTGAGGACGGTCGGCACTGAGCGGATGCCGCTTGTTTCCTACGCCTCGGCGGAAGGAGACGCGGCCTCGGCTGCGCCTTCCGGCAGATCGGGCACGCCAGTGGGCCTGGAGTGGGTCTGGAAGAACCAGGCGATAATTTCCTTGTCCGCCTTTTGCTGCACCACGGCATTCACCAGATCGTGCAGTTCCTGGGCCGGGCAGTGGGCTTCGTAGCCGTTCACCCGCAGGAAGATGAGCGCCGACGCGACGGCAGTTCGGTCATTCGCGGAAAAAAAAGGCCGGTTGCGGCTGAAGTGGAACAGGTACGCGGCGGCCATCTCAAAAAGGCCGTTGTGCAGATATTGGCCCACGATGCCCGTGCGGGGCATGGTGAGCGACGATTCAAGCAGGGCCGAATCCCGGATGCCGCGCTTGCCCCCATAAAGACGCACCATCTCGTCGTGAATGTCCATCACTTCCTTCAGCGTAAGGAAGGCGGGCTTTGACGCGACTGTGGCCGTCGATTCCACGTTACTCCACCATCTCCCGAAGCATCCCGTCGTACTCTTTTGCCACCGAATCCAGCGCGGCATGGAAGCGGCGCTTGCGTCCCTTGGCCCGAATTGGAGTCATCACCAGGCAGTCGCCATCCGTGGAAAGTTTCAGATCGGTTTCCTCGTCGATGTCGAGGATTTGCAGCACGCCCGAATCGATCACCAGGGCGAGGTTCGCATTCACGCTGATCAGTTTCCGGGTAGTCACTCTTTTATTGTCCTAGGGATGCGGGGGAAAGACAAATCGCAATCCCGCCGCGCGCGTGCCCTATGCGGCCACTCCCAGCCGCTTTTCCATCTCTTCGAGCGGAACGTTCTTGGTTTCCGGAACCATCAGCTTCACCCAAAGCAACTGCAGGCACATCATGAAGCAGAAGAAGCCGAAGATGGCCGCCGGGGGCAATGCCTCAGCCATCTTCGGGAAGGCCAATGTCAGCGATGCCGCGAAGAACCAGTGCGTCGAACTGCCCAGCGCCTGCCCGGCAGCGCGATGGCGGTTGGGGAAGATCTCGCTGAGGAAGACCCAGATCACCGCGCCCTGCCCCACCGCATGCGCGCCGATAAAGGCAAAGATGCAGATGGGCACGATCGCATAGCTCTGGACGTGGAAAGCCCAGGCGCAGACGCCGAGAGAAAGGATATATCCGACCGAGCCGATATAGAGCAGCGTGCGGCGTCCGAGTTTGTCAATCAGCCAGACCCCAAGATACGTGCAGAAGAGATTGACGATCCCAATGCCCACCGATTGCAGCAGGGCCGCGTTCTTGGCGAGGCCCGTCCACTCGAAGATGCGCGGCGCGAAGTAGAGCACCGCGTTGATGCCGGAAAGCTGGTTGAAGAACGCGATCAAGAAGGCCAGCAGAATCGGAATGCGCAATCGCCGCGTGAAGAACTTTTCGGGCGTCGCGCGATCCCCCGCGCTTTCCTCCACCGAATCCGTAAGGCGAAGGATCTGCGCTTCGGTGAAGTCCGGGTTGATCTGGCGGAAGACTTCCATTCCCTCCCGCCGCCGCCCGCCATGCACAATCAGCCAGCGCGGGCTTTCCGGAAGCGTAAAGCAGAGCAGTGTATAAGCGATGGCCGGGAAAGCTTCGACGCCCAGCATCCATCGCCAGGCCACGTCTTCATTCACGTACTGCCCGAGCAGGTAGTTTGAGATGAAGGCGGCCAGCACGCCAAGCACGATATTGAACTGGAACATGCCGGCAAGCCGCCCGCGCAGCCCGGCGGGCGAGATTTCGGAGATATAGAGCGGGGATGCCACCGTGGCGCCGCCCACTCCCAGACCCCCGATAAAGCGGGCAATCATGAAGGTATACGGGTCCGTGGCAAGTCCGGACCACACGGCGGAGACAAAGTAGAACGCTCCAATCCAGATGAGGGCTTGCCGCCTGCCCAGCCGTTCCGTGGGCCATCCCCCGAAGACCGCTCCCAGCACGGTGCCCCAGAGCGCGGCGCTCATCGCCAATCCGTGCATCATGCTGTCGAGGTTCCAGACGGATTGAATCTTCTGTTCGGCCCCGGAGATCACGATCGTATCGAAGCCAAACAGGAAGCCGGCCAAGGCCGCCGTGATGGACCACACGAATAACTTGCGGTGATTCATTGCTCTCCTTCGTCACCCTTGTCCCGCCCCGCGCATCCCGCGCGGAGAAGCTTCCCGCCCCAGGCACTCCGCGCTTGCGGCACTTGTCCATTCTCATATAAGACGGGCGGGCAGCGGAGGCACCGCGCCCCGCTGTGTGCAGACATAGGCGGCAATGGCGTTCGCGCGCCGGTTGACCTCGTCGAGGGGATTGCCGGCCAGCAGCCCCATCACGACCGCTGCCGTGAAGGCGTCGCCCGCGCCCACCGTGCTCACCACATCCACCGGCGGCGGGCTGGCGAAACTGGAGCCCTCCGGTGTGATCATCCAGGCACCGCGCGGCCCGCACGTCAGAACGGCCGCGCGAAGGGCGAAATGATCGAGCAGCGTGGCGAGTTGGCGCTCCGGCTCCCCCTGAAGGCGAAACCAGTCCGCCAGCATGGGCAGTTCTTCGTCGTTCACCTTGAGCGCGTTTGCCGCTTCGAGCGAGGCGCGCACAAGTTCGGCGCTATGGAAATGCTGGCGAAGATTGATGTCGAAAACCCGCAGGCAGTCGCTTCTTGTGGCGCGCAGGAAACGCCCGATGGTCTCACGCGAAGCCGCGCTGCGCTGCCCCAGCGTGCCGAAGCAGAGCGCATCGGCCGAGAGGGCGAGTTCCCGAAGCGAAGGGGTCCAGGCGATGCGGTCCCACGCCGTATCGCTCAGAAACTGATAATCTGCCTTGCCCTCCGCATCGAGATGCACAAGAACGGCTCCGGTTGGCGCATCCGGCTGTACCTGGATCTGGCTGGTATCGACGCCGTGCTCGTCCAGAAACGCGATGGCCCGGTGTCCGCGCTCGTCGTCGCCAACCGCGCTCACGACGGCGGCATCCGCCCCGAGCGCGCGGCAATGGCACGCAAAATTCGCGGGCGCGCCGCCGAAGGCTTCGCCGTCCGGGAAGACATCCCAGAGCACTTCGCCCAGGCCGAGGATTCTCGGCTGCCGCCGGGGGGTGGTATCTTGCATAGCGCCTTCCCTCCGGGCCGCGTCACGGCCGGCGGCTTCGCCATTAAATCACATGCGCGCGTTGCGTCAGCGCGCTACATCCGGAGTTCGTGTCCCGCCTGTTGCAGGCCGTCGATCACGCGCTGCCGAATTCCGGTAAGTTCGTCATTCGAGAGCGTGTGGTCAAGCGCTCCCACCACCAGGCGGTAGCTGAGGCTCTTACGCCCGGCGGCCAGGGGCGCGCCCTCGTAGGCGCGGACAAACTGGACGTCGGCCAGAAGCTCTCCCGCGTGGCCCCGAATGGCGTCCTGGATGGCGCCCGCGTGTTCGCGATGGTCCACCACCACTGAAAGGTCGAAGCTGCTCGTGGGGTAGCGGCGCAGCGGCGTGTATTTGCTCGCGGCGGGGGTAAGGCGCAGCACTTCGTCGAGGTTCAGGTAGAGCGCCGCGCCCCGGCCTTCGAGCAGCTCTGGATGGAACTCGAACAGGCGGCCCACGTCCGCGCCCTCCCAGTCAACGCGGGCGGCGCGGAAGGGATGCTCATGGTGGCGCGCCGCGTCCGGCGTCAGGCGAGAGCCCGCCAGCAAATGGAGGGCGACCCGCTTCAATTCGAACAGGTTTGCTTCCCCGGCACCGGCCGCTTCCCCTTCCTTTGAGCAGCGGCA
>JBDIBK010000001.1:0-100772 GCA_039812845.1 Bryobacterales bacterium | reverse complement strand
CCCGAGATGATGGCGGAAGCGATGAAACTGGCCGTTGCTTCCGGCCGGTTGGCTTACCGGGCAGGGCGCATGCCAAAGCGCCTTTACGCCAGCGCCAGCAGCCCCCTTCAGGGCGTCGTCCGCTAAGCGATCCCACCACTTTTTCGTTTCCCCGGATGTCCAGCGCATCCAGCGGGAATTCCTTCCCACAAAAAAATAGGGGCGGTTCCCCGGAAGGAACCGCCCAATGACTGGATTGACTGGTCTATCTCATGAACCTATCTGAACAAGGGACGGAAAACTAAGCCTTGCGATTGCGCATTTTGGCGAGTGCCAGAAGCGCGAGGCCGAGACCGCCAAGAACGATGGTGGAGGGCTCGGGAACTTCTCCGCCGCCGACATCCGGCGCACTGGCACTGTACACCACGCGGCTGAGCGCCCAGCTCTCGTCGCTGCCGAGCTGCAGGGTGCCACTGAAGAGGCCGCGGAAGTACACCGTAAGAGAGTTTACGGAGCTGCCGATGTTGAGCGTGCCGAGATCGATCCGGTAAAGCGCGTAACCATTGCTGGTGTACTGGCTGCCAAAACCCGAATTCGAGAAATAGGGGCTGGCGCTAAAGGGGCGTGTAACCATCGCGCCAGTGCCGCCAGGCGAACCGGATCCGCCGTATTCCTGGGTCACACCGGGATAGTTCTGGGCGAACGTCGTGCAAAGCGCGCTGCCCGTGCAGGTCGAACCGGAGGGAGCCGTCAGGGCAACTTGGAATTGATCCGGCGTGTAGGTTTCCGGGTTTCCGGTCACCGGGTTCGTATAGACCCAGCCGTTGCCGTCCCAGCTGCTCATCACCCACAGATCGAAGCTGAGCGTAATTGCATTGAAGGCCGGGCCGGGGCTCGTGATCGTCATCGCCACCACTTGATTGTTCTGGACGATGCCGACGGCCGAGTTGCCGAAGGGCCCGATGACGCCGTCCGTTCCGCCCGCGCCGAGATGGCTGGCGGCGGTGCCGGTGAGCGTCGTGTTCGTCAATGTCACACTGGCGCCGTTTTGGAAGGTGGCCGTCGTCCCCGTATCACTGGCGTCGAAGTTATACGTGGTCGTCGGAATGACCGTGGCGGAGAAGGCTGGAATTACCATGAGACCCAGAACCACCCCTGCCGTTACTAGGTTGCGTAGATTCCCAAACATATTCGAATTCTTCCTCGTGAATGAATTGTTTCCAAGGGGCGGCACGCCCACAAGCCAGCGGGAAGTGCGACCACTACGAGATACGTTTCAAAATTAGCATGAAAACTATTGTATTCAAAGGAATAAACTAACGCGATGGGTACCGAACACGAATCCTGGTAGGGGCCTAGGACGGTATCTTTGTCCGCGACAGAGATGTTTCGTGAAGGTTAACTCCCGTCTGGAGCCGTTGCTCGTCGCGAATTATAATGATGCGGCGTTATCGGTGCATTTGTTAAATTACTCATTTGAAGCAGGTTGCCTTTCCCTGTTGCCACGTCAGGAGGAAACAATTGAGTCCGACTTCGATCCCGACATTGCAGGGAGTGTTCTGCAACTCAGGTTCGGGGCACACGCTCTGCTTTTCGCGAAAGTTAGAATGGAGTATCGAAAATGACGCAACGGTTCTGAACTTTACTGGGTGCGCAAACTGCAAACTAAGGAAAATGCTTCCGCTTTCGCGGTGCTTTCTCTGGGACCGTGAAGCGAGCGGGCGTCAACGTGCCGCACTGCCGGAAGGCGTCTTGTCAAACTGTCTGCGGACCCATATCCGCTCCGGGGCCAGTTCCTTCGCAACCTGAAGGGCACGTTTCGCGGCGGCCATATCGCCCTTTTTTCGCAGAGCGATCCCAAGCCAGAGCCAGGCATCGGGGAGCTTCGGCTGCAGCGTGGAAGCCTGACGGAAATCCTCAATCGCTCTATCAACCCCGCCTCCGAAGGTTTCCGGCAGGTAATAATTGCCGACTCCTCTCCCGAGATAGGCCCAGGCGGACTTGGGATCAAGCTGAAGCGCGGTATCGATTTCCTCGCGCGCACAGCGTCCGTAGCTGAAGGCGCTCAGGAGGTTCGCGGGAATGATCTGGCCGCACAGCGTCCCGAGAATCCGGTGATGCTCTGCAACCTTGGGACCCGAGCTAACCAATCTGCGCGCTACGGCGATTCCCGCTTCAGCCGCGCTTGCCGCTTCGGTCTTCTTTCCCAGTTCGAGTGCGATCTCGGCTTCGAAAGACCGGGCGAGAGCCGCCGAGTAGAGCAGGTTCGAAGAAGCGTTTCCCGCGGCGGCGGATTCCGCCTTCTTCGAGGCCGCCTGCAGAAATGTCAGATCCTGACGGTCACGGGCGTTTCGCCAAGACTGGTACACGGGGTCGGCAGGGGACTGGGCCGCAAGGGCGGAAGTGAGCGCGAGAAGAGCGAGGAAACCCGGTCGCGGTGTCAACGGCAACCACGGGATACTCCAAGACATCGTCAAATCGCCTCCTGCGTCAGAAAGATGCGGTTGAAGATCGAAGAGGTTACGCCCAAAGCGACGATTGCCAGGCCCGCGACGGCAAGCGCCGGCGATACGCCGACGAGCCCGATCACCTCCCCCATCACCAGGCTGCCGAGGGGCATTCCACCGCGGAACGCAATGTTATAGACACTCATCACGCGGCCGCGCATTTCATCGGCGGTGCGAAGCTGCACCAAAGAAGTCACCAACGCGAATACGGACATCAGAGCCGCGCTCGCCACGAAAATCGCCACCGCCGCCCACCAGAATTGGGGACTGTAAGAGAAGACGGTGAGCGACGCGCCAAGGATGACGATGCCGCCCAGCATATACCTCACTTCGCGGCCGCCGCGGGAAAGGGAAGCAACCAGCAGCGCGCCGAGGATGCTGCCTCCCCCGGAAATCGCCATCAGGGTCGTGAATTCGGTCTCTCCCCCAAGGAGCACGTCTTTCGCGAAGGCCGGGAGGAAGACGATGTACGACATGCCAAAGATCGTGATCGAGAATGCCAAGAACATCAGCGGCATGAGCCCTTTTCGGTTTCGGATGAACTGCAAACCCTGCCCAATGCTGGCCGCGACGGAGAGTTCTTCGTTCCCGGAAATTTTGGGTATGGAGACACTGAGAAGCGCTGCGATCACCACCAGGAACGAGGAAGCGTTCAAGCCAAAGCACCACGCCGCGCCAAGATTGACCAGCGCAAAACCGCCGAGCACCGGGCCAATGACCCGGGCCAGATTGAACTGGATGGAGTTGAGCGCGATGGCGTTCGAAAGGTCCTTTTGCTCGACGAGAGCGGGCACAATCGCCTGATACGCCGGGCCGCCGAATGCCTGCGCCAACCCATTGGTGAAGGATAGGCAAAGAATATGCCAAATCTCCAGATAGCCCAATGCGTAGAGCGCCGCCAGCGTTGAGGCCGAGAGCATCTGGACAATTTGGGAGCCGATGAGGACCATGCGGCGGTCTTTGCGGTCCGCGACGACGCCCCCCACCATGCTGAAGAGGAGGATGGGGATCTCCCCTAGAAAAGCGTCCAAACCCAGCAGAAAAGCGTCGTTCGAAAGCTGATACACCAGCCAGCTCTGGGCCACCTTCTGCATCCAGGTGCCAATGCTGGAGGTGCAGGCGCCACCCCAGAGGATCGCGAAATCCCGATAGCGAAAGGCCCGGAAAGTCGCGGCAAGGAAACCGGGCTGCGCGTTATTCTCCATCGCCCCCCGGCTTTCGAATGCTCTCAGCCATACGGACTAGATCGCTTGCGCCCGCTGAATAATGTGCAGATAGTTGCCGTCGCCATCTTCGAAAAAGGCCAGGCGATTGCCTTCGGGCGTCGTATTCGGTTCTCCCACCCAGCGAACGCCCTTCCTCCCCAATTCGGCATAAGCCTGATCGAAGTCCTCCACCGCGATTGCGATATGGCGGATACCCGGAGTACGCATCGCCTGAGCGGGGGTCTCCCCTTCCGAAGGAATGAACTCAATCATGCTGCCGTTGGGTGCCTTCGCGAAAACGAAGGGGCCATAGCGGTAATTAATTCGGAAGCCAAGAACGT
Organism: Bryobacterales bacterium; assembly: GCA_039812845.1. Lineage (GTDB taxonomy): Bacteria > Acidobacteriota > Terriglobia > Bryobacterales > Bryobacteraceae > JACTMJ01. The sequence continues at coordinate 96,740 of JBDIBK010000001.1, read as the reverse complement.
CGACGTACCATTGCGCCAGGCGTTCCGGACTGGATGTTGCGATCGCTGTGTGTTCGATGCCTTGAAACATAGTGGACTCAAGAAGGACAAAATATCTGCAGCGCCGCATCGGATCTCTCCGGTCGGCACGGAATCTTCGCGGACAACCGCAACCGCAGCCGCTCGCCCGCCTAGAGAACGCGGGCAGATCGCCGCGCGACGACCGCGTGGCGACAAAGGAAGTTGAGCGCTTCGGGAATCAGTAGACCTGAAAACAGAATACCGTGTTTGCTCCGGAGGGAGACAGGCAGTACTCTCCATTCTCCAGATACTTATTGGCTTCGATAATCACCGAACCATCCTTGCGTGTGTGGAACAGGAGAGGCACGGGCTGTGGATCGTCCTTATCCGGCTTGGTGTGGAAGGATATCCGGCGGTTGCCCTTCTCGATTGTCATGCGATACAGACTAAGCTGCTCGGGTTTGATCTTTTCGGGAAGGATCAGAAAGATCGGCTCGGCCAAAGGGGTGCGCGCCGTGGCGGATGCGCCGGTCGTCGTGTAAACCGTCTGCTTCTTCTCCTCCGTTTGCTTGGCCTCGGCCTGATCGGTTTCGAGAAGATAATCCCCGAGCATCAGGTAGGGCACGTCCGGCTTAGGTGGCTTGGGGCCACGGTAGGCAACCTCCCCAAACGCGGGCGTCATCAACGCGGCGATCAAGACGGCAATCGCGCAGGCTCGTACGTGCAAGGGATCCCCTCCTTATCACTGTATATATCGTGAAGGACGTCGAAGCTGGGCATCGGGATACGCGAAGATACGTTTCGCCGCCCCCGGCCGCGAGTTTCCTTCAAACCAACCGTAACAATAGCAACAAACTCCGGGGCGAGATCGTCTTGTAGGCGAGGCGTTCCCGCCGGGCGCGCTTCGTGGGAAACTGTGGGAATCAGCGAAGGCTGGCGCGCCCGGTGGAAGAGCGTGCCGGGTTCTGTCCTCCCGTTTCGGCCTGAATCTCAAATTCGCACACAAAGGAAGCACGTCCTATGCACCGTCTACGGCTCCTCGTCTTGCTTGCGCTTGTCTTGAACTTGACATGGGTCGGCCGTCCGCAGCAGAGCCCGACCGCCGTTCCCGCCGCTCCGGAGCAGAAGCAATGGAAACTGGATGAAACCCTTCCGCTCGATCCGGATATCCGCACGGGCAAGCTTGAGAACGGCCTGACATATTACATCAAGCGGAATACGGAACCTAGAGATCGGGCGGAATTGCGCCTCGTCGTCAATGCCGGATCAAACCTGGAGGACGACAACCAGCGCGGGTTGGCGCATTTCCTTGAGCACATGCTGTTTAACGGCACCAAGCGCTTCCAGAAGCATGAGCTTGTGGATTACCTGGAAGGGATCGGGCTTCGATTTGGGCCGGACCTGAATGCGTATACGTCGTTCGACGAAACGGTTTACATGTTGAAGGTGCCCACCGACAAACGGGAAACGTTCGTGAAGGCTTTTGACATCCTGGAGGATTGGGCCGATGGCGCGACACTGAGCGAGGACGAGATCAACAAAGAGCGGGGCGTCGTGATCGAGGAGTGGCGATTGGGCCAGGGTGCGCAGGGGCGCCTGCGGGACAAGTTGATTCCGGCGATTTTCGCGGGGTCGCGCTACCGAGATCGTTTGCCGATTGGCGATCCGGAAATCATCCGCCATGCTCCGCGCGAAGCCCTCGTGAAGTTTTACCGGGATTGGTACCGGCCGGATTTGATGGCTGTGGTGGCGGTGGGCGATTTTGATGTCGCACAGGTGGAGGAGCTGATTCGCGCCAGGTTCACTGGCTTGAAGAATCCCGCGAATGAGCGGCCACGCCCTGAATTCAAGCTCCCCGGCAATAAGGACACCATTTTCGCGGTGGTCACGGACAAGGAATTGCCGGTGACGCAGGTGCAGGTGTTCTTCAAGCAGGAGCAGGAAGAAGACTTCAAGACGGTTAAGGACTATCGCCGGATTCTGGTGAGGAGCTTGTTTGAAGGAATTATCAACAGCCGTCTGGGAGAGATCGCGCAGCAACCGTCGTCGCCATTTCTGGCGGGGGAGATCGGCTCCGCGAATCTGGTGCGTGCTGGGCAGACGTACGCGGCCAGCGCCATCGCAAAGGAAGGGGAGGTTCTCCAATCCCTGGAATCTCTGCTCACTGAAGTGGCGCGGGTGAGGGTGCATGGCTTCACTCAATCCGAGTTAGAGCGGCAGAAGGCCGATCTGCTTCGGGGCTACGACCGGATGTACGAAGAACGCAAGAATACGGAGTCCGCCGGTTTCGCGGCGGAATTGATCCGCAACTTCCTGGAAGGGGAACCCGCTCCGGGGGTAGTCACCGAATATCATCTGGCGAAGCAGCTTGTGCCGGAGATCACGCTCGAAGACGTGGATGCCGTCGCCAACAAGCTGATTACAAAAGAGAATCGCGTAGTCGTGGTGGCCATGCCGGACAAGCCTGGGTTGACGCCGCCCACCAATGAGCAATTGGCGGCGGTGCTGGGCAAGGTGGAAGCCACCGATTTGAAGCCGTATGAGGACAAGACGGTGGAGGGTCCGCTGGTAAGCGAGATTCCGCCGAAATCCGGAGTGCGCAGCCGGAAGAGAAATGAAGCGTTAGGGGTGACGGAAGTTACGTTGAAGAATGGCGTGCGCGTCCTCCTGAAGCCAACGGATTTCAAGAAGGAAGAAGTGCTGTTCACCGCATTCAGCCCTGGCGGCACCTCCCTGGTTCCCGATAAAAAATATTTCGACGCGGCGGCGGCGGACACGCTGGTCAACATGAGCGGCGTGGGTGCGTTTGACGTCGTTGCCCTTCAGAAGAAGCTCGCCGGCAAATCCGTGCAGGTTGCGCCCAACATTGGAGAACTATCCGAGGGGATGTCGGGCACGGCCGCAACCAAGGATATTGAGACGATGCTGCAGCTTGCCTATCTCTACTTCACGGCACCCCGGGCGGACCGTTCCGCGCTCGCGGTTTACGTGCAGCAGAGGTCCGCGATGTTGCAGAACCTGCTCTCCACGCCGCAGGGAGTCTTTCAAAAGGCAATGCTGGAAGCCATGTATGGCGACACTTTGCGTCGGCGGATCCCGACCGTGGCGGAGGTGAAATCGACGAACCTGGCGGATGCCATCTCCATCTATCGGGAGCGCTTCGCCGATGCGAACGATTTCACGTTCCTGTTCGTTGGCAGCTTTGAAGAAGCGAAGGTCATCGAGTTGTGCGAGCGTTATCTTGGCAACCTGCCGGTGAAGGACAGTGTGGAAGGCTGGAAAGATGTCGTTCCGGATTTGCCGGGTGGCGTTGTCGCCCGCACGGTGAAAAAGGGAACGGACCCGCAGAGCCGCGTTTCCCTCACCTTCCACGGGCCGTTTCAGTACACCCGAGAGAATCGCTTCGCCATTCGTATGATGGCATCCGTGCTCAACATCAAACTGCGCGAGGAATTGCGGGAGGATCGGGGCGGCGTCTACGGTGTAAGCGTGGGCGCGAGCCCGACGGACCGGCCGGATCCGCGCTACCAGTTGCGAATCGGCTTCGGATGCGATCCCGTGCGCGTTGCCGAACTCAAATCCGCCGTAATGGAACAGATCACCTGGATCAAGAACGCGGAAGATATGGACAAGTACCTTGCGAAGGTCAAGGAGCAGGAACGGCGCAGCTTCGAAACCAGCCTTCGGGAGAACGGTTTCTGGCTTTCCACCATCCAGTTCTACTACGAGCGGCCGGGCGAAGATCCAACACAGCTAATGAAACTGCCCGAGCTCGTGGAGAAGATCAACGCCCCGGAGATCCGGAAGGCGGCGACGGAGTATCTTAACGCCAGCCGGTTGATCGACGTCACCCTGTATCCCGAGAACTTCGAAGTGCCGGCGGCAAAATGACATCCGATTCGCGCCTTGGCGGTGCGGAAACGTGGTGAGGGTTCGTGGGGTGGGGCGTTTCGCGTGATACCATCATGAATTGGGCCGCCGTTCCAGGCGGTCCGGTTCCGCCTTCACGGAGAGATGGCCGAGCGGTTGAAGGCGCACGCTTGGAAAGCGTGTATAGGGGAAACTCTATCGAGGGTTCGAATCCCTCTCTCTCCGCCACTTTTCCCGCCGATTGATTCTCTGAACGATGCTTCCGGACCGTCCGGACCCGCATCCACGCAGTGGAATCGCATTCTTGCTGTACTTCGTTCACCAAATTTGGACACTCTGCCGCCTCACCGCAACAAAATGAACCAAGTGCTTCGCCAAATTCACGTCCTGCCGCTGTTTGGTCTGATTCTCTGGACCGCTTCCGTCTCCGCTCAGGCAGACCCCGCAGCGCTCGTGCGGCGCGCACTCGCCCTGGAACGCAGTTCCGGGGAAGCGGAACTGCGCCTGGCCTTTCGGGAGCGGGTGCTTTCCAAGGAACTCGACAGCGTGGGCAATGTGCAAGAGACCTCGGACAAAGTACACGATGTCCTGATGATCGAAGGATCTCCCCAGCGGATCCTGCTGGAGGAGAATGGCAGAGTTGTCGATTCCAGCGAGATGGCCGGGCAGCAAGGTTTTCTCAAGAAGGTGGTGCAGATCCGGCGGGCCGAGACACCCGCGGAACGCAGGAAGCGAATCGAGGCGTTTGAGAAGAAGCGCTCCCAGTTCCGCGAGGCGCTTGAAGAGATCCCGGATGCGTTCTTCTTCCGTGCGGCGGGGGAAGAGATCAAGGCGGGTCGAACTTGCTACGTGCTGGAGGCGTCTCCGCGCCCCGGCTACCAGCCCCGCAACCGCGTTGGCAAGATTTTCACCCACACGCACGGAAGGCTCTGGATCGATAAGGCAAGCGGCCACTGGGTGAGGGCCGAAGGCGATCTGCGGGAGACGGTAAACCTCGGCTGGATCTTCGTCCAGATGCAGAAGGATACGCGCGCGGCAGCGGAACAACGCCTTTTCTCCGGTGTGGGCTGGCGGATGAGTGAGCTGTGGTACAGAACGGCGATGCGCGTGGGGCTTTTCGTAACCTACCGCGAAGACGTGAAGGCGAACTATTGGAACTATGAGGCAATGTCTCCGGAGATCCTCGCCAGGGTGCTTTCCCCTGGGTATCGGCTCACGGTCCGCACGCCCGAGCGGTAGCGCAGTTCACGGAACGCGATCCTCGGTCGCACCTATCCGGCCGCACCGAACAACCGGGCGATATTGGCCACCGCGAAGCAGACCGCAAATGCGATCCCGAGGGGAATGAACGTGCCGAGCAGTGTCCAGCGCAGGCTCTTCGTCTCTTTCCAGATCGTGATGATCGTGGTCCCGCAAGGGTTGTGGAGCAGCGAGAAGAGCATCAGCGATACGGCGGTCAGAAGCGTCCAGCCGTTCTGATCCACCAGCAGATGGCGGATCGCTTCATAGCCGTTCTCGTCCATCATCATCCCCGTTCTTGCGTAGATCATCATCAGCGTGGGAACCACGATCTCGTTCGCGGGGATGGCGACGATGTAGGCCAGGATCACCGCGCCGTCCAGCCCCAAGGCATGTCCGAACGGATTGAGCCCCACCACCGCCCATTCCGCCAGGCTCCGCCCACCGAGCTTCACGTTGGCCAGCAGCCAGATCACCGCCCCGGCTGGCGCAGCCGTGGCCATGGCCCGCATCAGCACAAACAGAGTGCGGTCAATGAGGCTGGTGTAGAGAGTGCGCAGGATGCTCGGCCGCCGGTAGGGCGGCAGTTCCAGGCTGAACGCCGACGCCGCTCCCTTCAGGAGCGTCCGCGTCAAAACCGCCGAAGTGATGAACGTGAACAGAATGCCGATCAGCACCACTCCCAGCAGTGTGCCGGCGGCGGCGAGCGAAGCAACCATGGGAGGGAACTGGGCCGCGACAAAAATGGTCGCCAGCATAATCAGAGTGGGCCATCTGCCGTTGCAGGGCACGAAGTTGTTGGTGAGAATCGCGATAAGCCGTTCGCGCGGGGAATCAATGATGCGCGTTGCCACCACACCAGCCGCATTGCACCCAAAACCCATTGCCATCGTAAGAGATTGCTTGCCATGCGCTCCGACTTTCCGAAACATCCAATCGAGATTGAACGCAATGCGCGGCAAGTAGCCAAGGTCTTCAAGAATGGTGAAAATCGGGAAAAAGATCGCCATTGGCGGCAGCATCACACTCACCACCCAAGCCAAGCCGCGGTACACGCCGTGCCACACAAACCCGGTAATCCACCAGGGGGCGGAGAAGAGGTTGAAGAGGCTCACGCCCCAGCCCTCCACTTTGAACAAAGCGGTAAAGAGCAGATCCGAGAAGAAATTGGCGCCGATGATGGTGATCCAAAGCACGGCGGTAAGCAGCACCATCATGATGGGGAGTCCCCACCAGGGGGAGGTGACAATCCGGTCAATGCGCTGATCGAGGTCCCATTTCTTGCCGTGATCCCGGCTGACGGAGCGGTCCGCAAGCGTCTGCGCCTGGGAGTAAATTCCTTCGACAACCTGGTCTCGGAAACTGGTTCGGAAGGTGCGGCGAAGCGCATCCGCTCGGGCGAGCACTTCTTCCGGCGTCACGGGATGAGGGGCAGTCTGCATGGTGCGCGAACTCGTGAGCTATTGGGAACCGTGGATTGAAACCAGCGAGGGTGCCGCGGGGTTGGCCGGTTTATGCTGATCCTCCGCCAGGTGGGAAAGGTCGCCGTTCAGCAGAGCCTCCCGAATCCGAAGATCGCCATCCAGGAGGCGGAATGCCACCCAGCGCGCGTTTGGCAAACCGGGAGCGACCTCTTCGATCATCGGGACGAGTTCCGCGAGGGCGGCTTCCACCTCCGCCGGAACATGGGTGCGGATCGGCTTCGTGATGGCGCTGCCGTCAATCACCTCGGACACCGAGCGCATCAGGTTTTGCAACCCTTCTCCGGTCCGCGCGACGGTGCCCACGCAGGGCACACCAAGGTCCCGGGAGAGGCTTCGCAAGTCCACTTCAATCCCCTTGCGGCGCGCCTCGTCGAGCAGGTTCACACAGATCACAATCCGGTCCGTGATCTCCATCACTTGCAGGGCGAGGTTGAGATTTCGTTCAAGCGCCGTGGCATCCGCCACCACCACGATGCAATCTGGCTTCCCGAACAGGATGAAATTGCGGCTGATCTCTTCATCTTCACTGGCGGAGAGCAGGGAATACGTGCCCGGCAAGTCCACGATCTTATATCGCGTGCCATTGAAGCGGAATCCGCCTTCCGCCCGAGACACGGTTTTCCCCGGCCAGTTGCCAACGTGCTGCTTCAGGCCGGTGAGCGCGTTGAAGACAGAACTTTTCCCCGTATTTGGATTCCCGGCAAGCGCCACCAGGCGGTCCCAGGAGTCGAGACGAATTCCCAGCCGCTCCAAGTGGGAGAAGGAAGGACACGTGGTGCAATCGTGTCCGGGCGGCGCGTCCGGAAGTGGGTTCGATGCGCGGGTCATTGGGAACCTCCCGCACTTGAAGGAACGGCCGCGTCTCGACGCACCCAGATCTCCCGAGCCTGTTCATTTCGGATCCCAATTGTCGTCCCGCGGATGCGGAATGCCCTCGGGTCTCCAAACGGATTATCGAGGATGGGAAAAACCTTGGTCCCCGGAGTCACGCCGAAATCGAGCAGTCGGCGTCGGCTAAACCCGCGAATCGCGTCCGATAGCGCCAGTATCTCCGCCGATTGTCCCGTGGGCAGTTGCGAGAGGCGGGTTACCCGTGGATCCGCGGTGAGCAGCTCCGTGTCTTCGGCAACTTCCACGTTTGGCAGCAAATCCTGTTCGAGCGTCACGATCTGTCCGTCAAGCCAAACCGAAATCGATTGGGGGGAAACTTCGTCCAAGCGCAGGGACAAGCCGGGCCGAACGCCTTTCGAAAGGATCCTATTAAATATGCCTTGCGGCTCGTCTTCCAAATGGACCACGCGCACATATTCCCCGCCCTCCCACTGTGAGAGTGCGGTCCCGCGCGGATGCGCCAGTTCCCCCTCGGCGGTTGGAATCGGGTCGCCATGTGGGTCCTCTATCGGGTGCCCCAGATGAGCGTCGAGCGCGGCAAGATCGCTTTCGCTCAATTGATGCTCAGCCGCTTCCGCCTGGTGATGCAGCCGGCTCATTGGAAGTCGGGCTTCGTCGGCGAGGTAGCTCTCCCAAAGCCGGTGCGCCCGCAGCACGTGCAGCGCCCACCGCTTTCCGTCCTTCGTTAGCCGGACTTTCTGGCTATCGTCCACGATCAGGTCGTGTTCGCCCATCCGCCCCAGCACGCGGCGCAGTTCCGGCACGGACCGCCCCATCGTTCCGGCGAGGGATTCGGTGCTGACGATCCGGCCGTCCTGCTCCATTTGCACAATCTGCCGCAAGACGTCTTCCCACAGCGCACGTTCCGATCGCTCTCGCCGCTTCTGAAAGTATCGTTGAATTGGCGAACCGGGCACGAAACGAAGGACGATGATCGTAATCACACTCAATAAGAGAAGCGCAATCATGACCGCGAAGATGGAGAATCTCGTCATCGCGATACCTCAAAGCTGTCCAACGGCTGCCGTTCGCCCTCGGCAAAGTCCGTCTCCTCGCTTACCGCTTCACTCTCCGCCTCCCGTTCGGCCTCGGCGACCGTGACTCGCAATCGGGAGGCGATTTCCCTCGGCACTTCGATGCAGACGCCGTCCGCTCTCCGCAGAATCGCTTCCCCACTTTCTACACGCTGCTCCACCACCTCCAGGATGCTGTGCAGATCGATCCCGAGTTGCCGTATCGCGCGGAGCGATGCCGAATCGTCGTCGGATACACGGCTCACGCGAACCGTAACACCCGCCGCGACCTGTCGAAGCGGGAAATCGATACACGGCGGAATGCTGCCGTCCCGGCGAGGAATTGGATGACCGTGAGGATCGTACTCCGGGAAGCCCAATTTTGCGGCCATCCGGTCTTCCAGATCTTCGGATATGAAGTGCTCCAGTTTCTCCGCTTCCTCATGCACTTCATCCCAGCCGTAGTCTAACGCCGCGTGCAAATAGCTCTCGATGAGGCGGTGGTGGCGGATCACTTCAATCGCCCTTCGCTGCCCTTCGGCTGTCAATTCCGCGCCACGGTGTTTCTCGTATGTGATCGGCGCTGGCGTCGCGGATGCCAGTTTCTTGAGCATTCCGGTTACCGACGCGGCCGAAACTTTCAGCCGCCGCGCAATCTCGTTCGTGCTGGCGCGTTCCTGGACGGCGGTGATCTCAAATACCGCTTTCAGGTAGTTGTCCGTGGATTCTGTCGGGGCCGTTCGCAATTTAGGCGCACCTAAATGTCAGTCTACATCATCCTCCGTCGATTGCAAGACCGAAGGAAAGGCTTCTGCTTCCTCCACCGGCCTCAGGCAATCCACATTCCTTTAAGGGGAGTGGATTCTATGGCCTCTGTTAGACTGAAGGAACCCAAACTCGATTACCCTGGCTTCCGGGCGGTTCCGTGATGAACCGGCAGCATCCCTCCTCCAGACCCTGGACCGCTCCCGCCACGCCACGCCCTCGCTGTGGAGCGTCGGACAACGTTATGAGAGAAATCAGCCTTTCCAGTTCGTTTGACCTTGGCGCGGCCGTATTGGCCGATGGCCGGACCCACTTCCGGGTTTGGGCACCGAGGTGCCGCCGCGTTGATCTCCATTTGCAGTTTCCGGCGCAACAAATGCTCCCGATGTCTCCCGCGGACGCCGGTTACTTTGAGCTGACGCTCGGATACGATGCGACCGGGGCCCACTACACTTACCGCCTGGATGGAATGGTGAACCGGCCAGACCCAGCTTCCCGCTTGCAGGAATCCGGCGTTCATGGCCCTTCCACCGTGGTGACGGACAACTTCGAGTGGAAGGCACACGCTTGGCGAGGGATCCCGCTTCGCTCGTATGTGATCTATGAGCTCCATATTGGGACATTTACTCGCGAGGGGACGCTGGATGCCGCCATCGGCCGGATCCCCTATCTGGTGGAGCTGGGCGTCACGGCCGTGGAACTGATGCCGGTAGCGCAGTTCCCTGGGGAAAGGAACTGGGGCTACGATGGCGTCTACCCCTTCGCGGTGCAAGCGAGTTACGGGGGGCCCCAGGCGTTGAAGCGCTTTGTGGATGCCTGCCACTTGGCCGGTCTCGCTGTGGTACTGGATGTCGTATACAACCACGTCGGCCCTGAAGGCAATTACTTACGCGACTTCGGCCCTTACTTCACGAGCCGCCATCACACCCCCTGGGGCGACGGAATCAACTTCGATGGGCCGGATAGCGGCCCGGTGCGCCATTTCTTCCTCGAGAACGCCCTCAATTGGGTGACGGAGTTCCGCATCGACGCGCTGCGCCTGGATGCCACCGATACAATTTGCGATTTCTCCCCCAACCACTTCCTGGCAGAGCTCGCGGCAAGACTCCACCAGCGGGGCGAGGCACTCAATCGCCGGATATGCGCCTTGGCCGAATCGGCCGCGAACGATGTCCGCTGGATCAAGAGCGCCGACCTGGGCGGATTCGGCCTGGACGCGCAGTGGAACGACGATTTCCATCATGCCCTTAGGCAGACGCTTACCGGTGAGCGCCGCGGATACTTCGCGGATTATCCCGACTTCCGCCATCTCGTCCGGAGCTTGTCCGAAGGATTCGTCTACCAGGGGGAATACTCCGCCTATCGACGCCGGGCGCACGGAAGCCCGTCCCGCGAAATCCCCCCGGACCGCTTCATTGTCTGCTGCCAGAATCACGATCAAATCGGGAACCGCCTAACGGGTGACCGCCTGGGACACGCTGTAAGCCTCTCAAAGCGGAAACTGGCGGCCGCGTGGGTGCTGCTTTCCCCGTACCTTCCCCTTCTGTTTATGGGAGAGGATTACGACGAATCCGCTCCCTTCCCCTACTTCGTCAGTCACGGAGACCCGGATTTGGTGGCGGCGGTGCGGGAAGGCCGGAAGAAGGAGTTTTCCGCATTTGCGTGGGAGGGGGAACCGCCGGACCCCCAGGCCGAGGAGACCTTCGCCAGTGCCAGGATTCATCCGGAACTGCGCCACTCCGGCCACCACGCGGAGCTGTTCGGCTTCTATCGGGAGCTTATCCGGTTGCGGAAGCAACTCCCCCCGCTCGCTTCTCTTTCTCGCAGGGATGTCCAAGTTGAAGAAGACGAAGCAGGCCGAATCGTTTGGGTGTCCCGCCGCTTTCAGAAGCAGGAATGCGTCCTCGCGTTCGCATTCGGAGAGAACGAAGTGCGCACGCGATACCCATTTGACAGCGGAGCCTTTCGTAAGCACATAGATACGGCTGAAAACGGCGATTCTCACCCGAAAGGACAGGAGATCCAGTTTCTCCGCGACGAGATCGTGACCCTGGCCCCACATTCCGTCCTGTTGCTCGAAAGGTGCCTCCAATAACCGTGCCAAAGAGAAGGGAAATCATGGGAAATCCACCACAACCGCCTCACCACTGTCGCGTACCTGGAAGCACCTACCGGATTCAGTTCAGTTCCTCGTTTCGGTTTCACGACGCCTGGGAATTGGTGCCCTACCTCCGCGAACTTGGGATCACCGACCTCTACGCGTCACCGAGAGCCAAGGCGCGCAAAGGCAGTTCGCACGGCTACGATGTGGCCGACGCCGTGAAGATTAACTCCGAACTCGGCACGGAAGAAGAGTTCGAACAGCTCGTCCAGCGCTTGAAGCAGTACCAGATGGAGATGCTGCTGGATATCGTTCCCAACCACATGGCCGCCAGTGTGGAGAATCCATACTGGGCGGATGTGCTGGAGAATGGGCGTGCCTCGGTCTATGCCGATTTCTTCGACATCGATTGGCATCCCGCTACCTCCAAAGCAGCCTTCCTGCAGGAGAATCGCATCCTGCTGCCGATTCTCGGCGACCTCTATGGCAGCGTGCTCACCCGCCGCGAAATTGTCCTGCGCTTCGACGAGAACGGCTTCTTCGCGCGCTACTACGATCACCGTCTGCCTCTGGGCCCTAAGAGTTACCTCAAGATATTGGAACCAGGGCGGAAGGACCTTCTCAACGCGATCACGTCCGATGAAAGAAAGGAATTACTAACGAAAGCAATCGATATTCTGGCGTCGATGCCGGTGCGGGACGTGGAAGAGGAGAGCCGCAAGATTGAGCGCCAGCGGGAGGTTGCCCAGGCGAAATCTCTCCTATGGGAGCTTTACCTCAAGGAACCCGAATACAAGCGGACGCTCGACGATCAGCTCTGGCAGCTCTCCGGAGATCCGCAGGATACCCGCAGTTTTGATGCGCTGGACGATATCCTCTCGGCTCAGGTTTATCGAATCGCTTACTGGCGGATCGCGGTTGAGGAGATCAACTACCGGCGCTTCTTCGACATCAACGATCTCGTTGGTGTGCGCGTGGAATTGCCGGAGGTCTTCGACATCAGCCATAAGGAAATCGTCAAACTGATGCGGGAAGGCAAGGTCGCCGGCGTGCGCATCGACCACATCGACGGCCTGAGAGACCCCCTCGGCTACCTGCGGCGTTTGCAGGGTGCGGTGCTCGGCGACGGAGTGGAGTCCGGGGAACAGAATTTCTACGTCCTGGCGGAGAAGATCCTGAGCCGCGGCGAGAAACTGCCTGAATGGCCACTCGCCGGGACAACCGGATACGACTACCTGAACGCGCTGAACGGCATATTCATCGACCCTGCCGGACTCGATGAAATCGTCCGTCATTACGACGGGCTCACCGGCATCCGGGGCCCGTTCTCAGAGATCTGTTACGCAAACAATAAGCTGGTGATGGATACGCTCTTCGCGAATGAGATCAACGTGATCGGCCATTATTTAGGCCAGTTGGCGGCGCAGGATCGCCGGGCCCGCGACATTCCTCTCTCGGAGATCCGCCGGATTCTCGTTGAGGCAACCGCGTGCCTGCCGGTCTATCGCACCTATCTTCGCGGGTTCGGCGTCGATCAGCGCGATCGCGATCTGATTGAGGCTACGCTTGCTCTCGCCCGCGCCCGCACCAGCCGCGACGCGGTTAGCGATGCCGCGTTTGAGTTCATGGGCCGCGTGCTGCTGGTGGAACCGCCCTACTACTCCCGGGCGCATCGCTCCCACTGGCTGGATGTGGTCATGCGCTGGCAGCAATTTTCCGGTCCGGTGATGGCGAAAGGCCTCGAGGATTCTGCGTTCTACAGCTATAACGCGCTCCTTTCGCTCAATGAAGTCGGCGGAGACCCCCTGCGGAATTATCCTCCCGCCAATGCGTTTGATCTCCACGGGTTCCATACGGACAGGCTGCGCGATTGGCCGCACACGATGAACTGCACCTCCACCCACGATACGAAGAGGAGCGAGGACGTGCGCGCCCGGCTGAACGTCCTCACGGAGATGCCAAGGGACTATCGGGAGGCCATTACTCGCTGGATGGCCGCCAACGAGAGCAAGCGGACGCTGCTGGCCGGTCACATGGCTCCAACCCCGTCGGAGGAGATTCTGATCTATCAGTCGCTGCTGGGCGCATGGCCCTTCAGCGATGAGGAGATGCCGGAGTTTCAGGAACGTTTTCAGGCCTACGTCCGCAAATGCGCCAGGGAGGCGAAGGAGCACACCAGTTGGATCCAGCCGCACGAAGCCCACGAGAGCGCGCTCGCGAGCTTCGTCGATGCACTCTTCGATCCGAAGCGCGGGAAGGCCTTTCGCGACGACTTCCTTCCGTTGCAGCGCACCCTCGCCTTCTATGGGGCAATCAATTCGCTCTCCCAGGTGCTTTTGAAGACGACCGCGCCGGGGGTCCCCGATTTCTACCAAGGAATGGAATTGTGGGATTTCAGTCTCGTCGACCCGGACAACCGGCGGCCGGTGGATTTCCGCCTCCGCATGAAAATGCTGGAGGAACTGCGGCACGCGGAAGCGGCCGACGCCGGTGCCTTGGCCCGGGCACTCTCCGGAAGTTGGCGCGATGGGCGCATCAAGCTTTACACGACCGCGAAGACCCTGGAATTCCGGCGGGCTCACGCGAACCTGTTTGCACAGGGGGAGTACGTTCGGTTGATCTCTCATGGTCCGAACGCCGCGAATGTCTTCGCCTTTGCCCGCCGTTGGAAGGGAGAGTGGTGCCTGGTGGTGACGCCGCTTCATCTTCTGGGCATTCTTCCCGAGGGTGAGAATCTGGTGAGCGACTCTCTGTGGGAAGGAACCGTGATTTCTCTTCCGGAAGGCGCGCCTCCGGCGTGGAAGCATGAGTTCACGGGAGAGACTGTCGACCTGGCACCCTCACCCGCGGAACCCGGGCGTCTGCCCGTTTCCCGACTTCTCGGGGCGTTCCCGGTGGCTCTGCTCTCCTGTGGCGAGAATGCGCCCGCATAGACGGCGCTGGCGTCTCCCAGCCGGCGGACATGCTATGGTGGCGAGTGGATGAATCTCGCGACGCTCCCGTTCTTCGAAATTCTGACGGCCCTCATGCTGGCGCTTACCGCCGGGATGATCTGGCTGCGGATGGGCGACCACGTCACCAGCAATATCCCGCTGGGCTATATGTTCGTCCTGATGCTCTTTTACCGTGGCTTTGACGGCTCTTTCAATACCTGGCCGATCTTTCTCTATCTGGTTTGTGTCGTGGTGCTGCGGGTGGATCTGTTCAGCGGTCTCGTGCAGAAATCGATCCGTTTTGCCGAACTGGCCCTGCTTGCCTACATCGCCTGGAGACTGGTGGGGCTTTTGGTCGGCTGGCCGCTGCTGTAGCGCGCCACCCCGCCCCAAGTGGGCTACTCGAGTTCGATCCCGCTCTCTTTGAGCGCCCGCCAGCCGCCGTCCAGGTTGATTGGCGCCTCATAGCCCATTTTTCGGAGATTATCGGCCACCAGCGCGGAGCGAAACCCTCCCCCGCAGTAAAGAATGAGCTTCTGGGTCTTGTCCGGAATCGCCGTCTCAATATCCCGCTCGATCACACCTTTCCCGAGGTGAAGGGCGCCTTTCACATGTCCCGCCGCGAATTCGCTCTCTTCCCTCACGTCTACGAGAATATGTGCCTCACCGGATTGCCGCAGCGCCAGATACGCAGGCACATCGATTTCTTCTATACGGGATTTTGCGTCGTTGACGATCGCCAGAAAACCGGGATTATGGTGCTTCATGATGCTTTCCTCCTCTACAAATGCGCAACGCTTTAGCTGATCCGTTCCACCTGCGCTCCAACCCGCGCCAGTTTTTCTTCAATCCGCTCATAGCCGCGGTCGAGATGGTAGACGCGGTCGATCACGGTTTCCCCGCTGGCGGCCATCGCCGCAAGCAGCAGGGATGCGCTTGCCCGCAGGTCGCTCGCGATCACCGGCGCTCCGGTGAGTTTGCACGAGCCCGCTACAATCGCCTGCCGCCCGTCGATCCGGATATTCGCGCCCATCCGCACCAGTTCCTGCACGTGCATATAGCGGTTTTCGAAGATGGTCTCCCGAATGATCGTAATGCCTTCCACCTGCGTCATCAGCGCCATGTATTGCGCCTGCAGGTCCGTGGGAAAGCCCGGATATTCCTCCGTGCTCATATCCTGCGAGCGCAAGGTGCCGGTGGCGGTAGCGCGAATGGAATCCCTGCCCAGTTCCTGGATATGCACGCCGGCCTGCCAAAGTTTGTGGATGAGCGCGCCCAAATGATCCGGGCGGCAGTTGCCGATCACCAGATCGCCGCCGGTAATTGCCGCGGCGATCGCATACGTGCCCGCCTCGATCCGGTCGGGAATAATCCGGTGCGTGGCGCCGCGCAAGCTCTTCACACCCCGGATGCGAATCACCGACGTGCCGGCCCCTTCAATTTCCGCGCCCATCTTGGTGAGCAGATCCGCGAGATCCACCACTTCCGGTTCCCGCGCGGCGTTCTCGAGGATAGATTCGCCGTCCGCGAGCGCGGCTGCCATCATCAGGTCCTCCGTGCCGGTTACGGTGATGGTGTCGAAATAGATGCGGCCGCCGCGCAGGCCCTGGGGAGCGGATGCTTCGATATAGCCATGCTCCTGGCGAATGGTGGCACCCAGCCGTTCGAGCCCCATCAGATGAAGATCAATGGGCCGCGCTCCAATCGCGCACCCGCCCGGCATGGAGACGCGGGCCGTGCCGCAGCGCGCCACCAGCGGCCCTAGAATCAGGCTGGACGCCCGCATCGTCTTCACCAGTTCGTAGGGCGCTTCCGGATTGACGATGGAAGGGGTCGTCACTTCCAGATGGCCGTTCACCGGCTTGATCGTCGCGCCGGTGTGTTCCAGCAGTTGCCGCATCGTCACCAGATCCCGGACCTCCGGAATGCCTGCGAGATGCACCGTTTCGCTCGTCAGCAGACACGCCGCCAGCGCCGGCAGCGCGGAGTTCTTCGCGCCGCTCACCTCGATCTCGCCACGCAGTGTGCGTCCGCCCTGTACAACAAGTTTGTCCATGTTTCTTTCTATTCCTGAGACCGCGTATCGCGGGCAGCCGCACAGCTAGGAAGCGTTCGCGCCCGCATCCACCGCCTGCCGCAGATTCCCGTTTGCGTTTTGCAGCCGCTCGCGCGCGGTCGCTGCATCCACTCCCAGCAGGTGCATGGCGATCGCGGTTTTCACTTCGCCGGAGGCCTTCACGAGCAATTGTCGGGCCTCTTCCGGCCCGATCTCCAAAGCCTGTTCCACGATTCGCCGTGCCCGGTCGCGCAGCTTCTCATTCGTCTGCTGCACGTTCACCATGAGATTTCCGTAGACGTGGCCAAGCTTGATCATGGCGCCCGTGCTGAGCATATTCAGCACGAGCTTGGTGGCCGTGCCAGCCTTCATGCGAGTGGACCCTGTGATCACTTCGGGGCCGCACAGGACCTCGATGGCGATATCGGCATGTTTCGAAACCTCCGCCCCCGACGTGCAGGCCAGCGAGATCACCGTTCCGCCTAGAGCGCGCGCCCGCCGCATCGCTCCCACCACGTAAGGCGTGCGCCCGCTGGCGGCAATCCCCACCAGGACATCGCCGTGCTGAAAGCCGTAGGCTTCGAGGTCGTCCGCACCCTGTTCCGGGTTGTCTTCGGCGCCCTCCACGGAACGCCGCAGCGCACCGTCTCCACCGGCAAGGAAGCCGGTCACCAAGTCCGGAGGCACGTTGAACGTGGGCGGGCATTCGCTCGCATCCAGCACGCCAAGCCTTCCGCTGGTGCCCGCGCCGGTATAGAACAGCCGCGCGCCATTCCGCATCGCCGCCGCGATCCGGTCCAGCGCCTCTCCGATTCTGGGAAGCGCCGCCTCCACCGCGACGGCCACTTTCCGGTCCTCCGCGTTCATCACGCGCAGCAGCTCGGCGGTGCTCATGCGGTCAATCCCGGCGCTGGCGGGGTTGCGTTGTTCGGTAAGCAGCGTGTCCAGCTTCATACGCCCGATTCTCTATTCTCACTCATCCAGGGCGCGGCTGAGGTGGCTTAACGGCGAACTCTGGGACGGGAACCCTATCCAGAAAGCGCCACAATTTCGTAACCTAAACGATTGGGGCGCTTCTCGCGCGCCGGACGGCCTGCCCGAACCCCCACCCTTTCTCATGAATATTCTAGGCATTGGCGGGATTCTCCACGACGCATCCGCGGTTCTTATTTGCGGGGGCAGGCTGGTTTCAGCCATTGAGGAACGAAAGCTCACGCATACCGAGCATCCCGGCGCGCTGCCGACGGCTGCGTGGCGGCAATGTCTCGGCATCGCGGGCATTTCTCCTGAAGAAGTGGATGTGGTTTCCATCGCGCGGCCCTGGCTTACCGGCACCGAGGAGCGGATTCATCTCGAATTGACAGAGCGTTTTCCCAACGCACGTGTGATCGTGGTGGATCATCAACTGGCACACGCCGCATCCACCTACTATGCCTCTCCATTTGATGAGGCTACGGTGCTGACGCTGGACCGGCTCGGCGACTTCCGTTGCGGTGCCCGCTGGCAAGGCTGTGGAAACACCCTCACGGTGGAGCAGGAGCTCTATTACCCGGATTCGCTGGGCGACCTCTATGGCCGCGTTGCCCGTCTGATCGGCTTTCGCTACAACGCCGATGAGCACAAAGTGCAATGGCTCAGCGCTTCTGGCCAGCCGCGCTTCGTCGAGTATTTTGACGATTTGCTCCACGCCCGGCAGGGAGATTGGCCCGCGCTGCGGCGCGGCCTGTTGAATACGGAATCCGCCAACGGCGCTTTTCATCGGCGCTTTTTCTCCGATCTCGGCCTCGACGCCGCATCGCTTTCCGATACCGATAAAGCCGATCTTGCCCGTTCCCTTCAGGACGCGCTCGCTGAGACCGTCGTCCGCATGGCGCCCGCGGGAATGCCCCTATGCCTCGCCGGCGGCGTCGCTTACAATACGCTGCTGATTGAAGCCGCGGAACGAAGCGAACGCTTCCCCGGAGTGTTTGTGCAACCCGCCGCCGGGAACGGGGGCACGGCCCTCGGCGCGGCCTACTATGCATGGCATTCGATGAATCCGGCCGCGCCGCGGGTGCCCTTTGATTCGATGTTCCTAGGGCCTGAATTCACGTCGGAAGAGATCAAGCAGGTGCTGGAGAACTGCAAACTCCGCTTCCGCTATCTGCTCACGACGGAGAATCTGCTGCAGGCGGGCATCGACGAGCTGAACGATTTCAAAATCGTTGCCTGGATGCAGGGGCGCATGGAGTTTGGCCCGCGCGCACTCGGCAATCGCAGCATTCTAGCCTCTCCCCTGAATCCATATTCCACGGAGAACCTGAACGCCTACATCAAGCACCGTGAATCGTTTCGCAAGTTCGCCGCCTCCGTCCCCGCGGAAGACGCCGCCAAGTACTTCGACGTGGGCGACAACGCCCGATTCCTAGCCACCGTGGGGAGGGTGAAAGCGGAGCACCGGCAGACCTTCGCGCACGCGATTCTGGGCGACGATATCGTGCGGATCCACACCGTGAGCGAGGCGGATAATCCGCTCTTTTACCGGCTCTTGAAGGCCCAGGGCGCGGCGACCGGCTTGCCGGTGCTGTACAACACGTCCTTCAATCTCTTCCAGGACCCGCTCGTCTGCACTCCCCGCGATGCCGTGAGAAGCTTTTATTCCTCGGGGATTGACTCGCTCTTCGCCGGGCCGTTCCTGCTTACGAAATAGTTGGCGACCGCGGATTGCCGCCCTCCCGGAAGTCCTCGCGCTTCACCAGTGCGTCGATTGTCCGCAGCCGGTGAATGAGCCGCCCGACGTGCTCCAGCCGCACGGAGTTCGCGCCATCGGAAAGGGCGCGCTCCGGGGCTTCGTGGACTTCAAGAAACACACCATCGATGTCCGTGGCGACGGCTGCCCGCGCCAGCGTTTCGATGTACTCCGGCTGGCCTTCCGATCGATCCCCACCCGCACCGGGAAGCTGTACGCTGTGCGTGGCGTCAAAGATTACCGGGAACCCGGATTCCCGCATCATCCGCAAGCCGCGCATATCCACCACCAGATTGT
Source organism: Bryobacterales bacterium (assembly GCA_039812845.1). Taxonomy (GTDB): domain Bacteria; phylum Acidobacteriota; class Terriglobia; order Bryobacterales; family Bryobacteraceae; genus JACTMJ01. The sequence goes on along the minus strand of JBDIBK010000001.1, from coordinate 77,363 downwards.
TGTAGCCGAAGCAGGAGCCGCGTTCCGTGAGCAGAATCCGCGTGTTCCCCGTGGATGCCACTTTCTCCGCCGCGCGCAGGATGTCCTTGGGAGCGACGAACTGGCCCTTCTTGATGTTGACCGCCCGGCCCGTACGCCCCGCTTCCACCAGCAGGTCCGTCTGGCGGCACAGAAACGCGGGAATCTGCAGAATGTCCACCGCCTCGGCCGCGGCTTCGGCCTGGGCGGGTTCATGGATATCGGTGAGCACTGGAAAACCGCTTCGCCGCAGGCCGGAGAGAATCCGCAAGCCCTCCCGCAATCCCGGCCCACGATAGGAATGAATACTGCTGCGGTTCGCCTTGTCGAAGGAAGCCTTGAAGACGAAGCGTCCGATCCGCTCTGCGAGTGCGGCTGCCAGGAAGTGAACGTGCTGCTCGCTTTCAATCACGCATGGCCCCGCGATGATAGCCAAGGGGAGGCCCGCGCCAAATGCCACCATTCGGGCATCGGCGGAGCCAACCTCAATCCGGGGGTGCGCCACCCTAATCGCCCTGCCCGCCCATTCCCACGGGGCTCGGGCTCATCGGCAGATTCTCGGCGTCCATGGTTTCCGCCACCGTCGTGAGGGGAGCGACGCGCAGACGCCGGAACCGATAGGCGGCATCGATGAAGCTCGCAAACAGGGGGTGCGGCTCCATTGGTTTGGACTTGAATTCCGGATGGAACTGGCAGCCGAGGAACCAGTGTTTGCCTGGAATCTCGCAGATCTCCACATAGGTCCGGTCACCGGGAGATTCGCCGGTGATTCTGAGCCCGTTCGCCGTGAGCAGTGGTTCAAACTTGCGGTTGAACTCGAAGCGATGCCGGTGGCGTTCGCTGATCTCACTCTTGCCGTATGCGGCGTACGCCAAGCTTCCCTCGGCCAGCGCGCAAGGGTACGCGCCCAGCCGCATCGTGCCGCCGAGTTCATCCACGCCCTTCAACTCACGCAGTTTATAGATCACCCGATTCAGCGTCGCCGGTTCGAATTCCGTGGAGTCCGCATCCGTCAGTCCGCAGACGTTGCGGGCAAACTCGATCACCATCGTCTGCATCCCCAGACAGATGCCAAAATACGGAACGTCCGCTTCCCGCGAATAGCGGATGGCTTCGATCATTCCGTCCACGCCTCGCTTGCCGAACCCTCCCGGAACCAGGATCCCGTCGAAGTTGCGCAGCGTCTTCGCGGTCGTATCCGCATCAGTCAGATTCTCCGCGTCGATCCAATGGATGCGCACCTTCAAGTTGTGCGCCAATCCTCCATGAAGAAGCGCTTCCTTAAGGCTCTTGTAGGAATCCTCGTATTCAACGTACTTGCCCACCAGTCCGATATCCACTTCGTCCATGGGAGATTTGACCCGTTCCACCATGGCGGACCACCGGCCCATGTCGGCTTCGGGCACGTCGAGCTTTAGCAGCCGCAGAATCGTGTCGTCCACGTTCTGAGCGGCAAAGCTCAGAGGCACCTCATACACGGACGCCACGTCGTTCGCCGTGATCACGGCATCCTGTTCCACGTCGCAGAAAAGAGCGATCTTTGAGCGAACATCGTCGTTCAGGAAGCGCTCTGACCGGCAGAGCAAAATATCCGGCTGTATGCCGATCGCCCGCAGCTCTTTCACGCTATGCTGCGTGGGCTTCGTCTTGAGCTCGTGCGCGGCGGCGATCCATGGCACCAGCGTGACGTGGACGAAGATGGTGTTTTCCCGGCCCAGTTCGTGCCGCAACTGCCGGATCGCCTCCAGGAAGGGCAGCGATTCAATGTCGCCCACCGTGCCGCCAATTTCCACGATGACGACATCGCTGTCCTTCGCAAGACGCCGCGCCGCCATCTTGATCTCGTCCGTAACATGCGGAATCACCTGCACCGTCTTGCCCAGGTAGTCGCCGCGGCGTTCTTTCTGGATGATCGATTCGTAGATTCGCCCGCTGGTCAGGTTGTTCAGTTGCGTCAGATGGGCATGCGTGAAGCGTTCGTAGTGCCCCAGATCGAGATCCGTCTCCGCGCCGTCGTCCGTCACGAACACTTCGCCGTGTTGAAACGGGCTCATCGTGCCAGGATCCACATTCAGATAAGGGTCGAACTTCTGCAGATTCACCTTCAGGCCCCGGGCCTCGAGAAGGCATCCGATCGATGCGGCCGCGATCCCCTTCCCGAGAGAGGACACGACGCCTCCCGTAACAAAGATGAATTTTGCCATTCCTTTGCTTTCGCTCAACACTCCGCCTCCACGGTATTGTCCGCGTCTCCGCCTTCGAAGCCAACCAGCGTATCAGGCCCCCGTGCTGGAAATGGTCGGGAGCGACTCTACCCGCGCCTCCAGCCACTGGCATATCTCCATCAGATCCTCGGGCGTATCGACGCCCAGTGAGTCGTACGTTGTTTCCGCAACAGCGATCCGGTGCCCGTTTTCGAGCGCCCTCAGTTGCTCCAGGCATTCCGCCTTCTCGAGCGGACCTACGGGCATCGAGGAATACTGCAGCAGAAAATCGCGCCTGTACGCGTAGAGACCAATGTGCTTATAAACAGTTGTGGGTCCGCCCCGCCGATAGGGGATCGGATACCGGGAAAAATAGATTGCGTTGCCGCTAAGGTCTCTCACCACTTTGACGACATTCGGGTTCTCGGCCTCCGCAGGGTTGGAAATAGCCTTCCCTAACGTTGCCATCCGCGCGACTGGCGCGGATTCCAATGCAACGATTGACGCCTCAATTGCGTTGAAATCAATAAGGGGCTCATCTCCCTGGATGTTGACAACGAGTTCTCCGGGAAAGCCTGCCGCCACCTCCGCCACGCGATCCGTGCCCGATTGGTGGTCCGGCCGGGTAAACTGGCACTCCGCGCCGAACGACCTGGCCGCATCGGCGATCCGCGCATCGTCCGTCGCGACCACCAGGCGGGAGAAACGGGAGCATTGCGAGGCGCGCTCATACACGTGCTGAATCATCGGCTTGCCAGCGATGACGGCGAGAGATTTTCCGGGGAACCGAGTGGAGGCGTAACGAGCGGGGATTACCCCCAAAACTTCGGTAGGCACGTTCGATCATACCATGAAGGCACGCATGCTATACTCTGAGCACAATCGAGCCCGAATACGGGTGAACCGCCGGGTTTTCATGTTCAGTCTTCGACTTGCTATCACGGCTGTGGCGCTCCTGACGGCCTGCGTCTGGGCGTGGTCCCAGAGTGCGAGCACCGCGATCCGCCCCGAGCGTCTTCCCCCCGCCGCCGACTCCGCCGGCCGTGAAAGCAACATCCGGGTGGACACCCAGGTAGTGCTGATTCCGGTCACCGTGAAGGACCCGCTCAACCGTTCCGTGACCGGCCTTGAAAGCGAACATTTCAAGATCGTCGAGGAAGGCACGGAGGAGAACATCACCTACTTCGCCAGCGAGGATGCGCCCCTTTCCGTGGGTCTGGTTTTCGATGCCAGCGGTAGCATGAACAACAAGCTGCAGAAATCGCGAGAAGCGGCTGCCCAGTTCTTCAAGACCGCCGGTCCGGACGATGAGTTCTTCCTCATTCAGTTCAACGACCGGCCAATCCTGGCGCAGGCGTTCACGAACAACCCTGGAGAGATCCAGAACCGCCTCACCTTTTCCCAGGCCAAGGGCCGGACCGCGCTTCTTGACGCCATTTACCTGGCGCTCAACGAAATGAAGAAGGCCAAGAATCCGCGAAAGGCTTTGTTGGTAATCTCCGACGGCGCGGATAATTCCAGCCGCTATACCTCGAGCGAGATCAGGAGCCTCGTGCGGGAAGCCGACGTCCAAATCTATACCATCGGTATCTTCGATGCCTACAGTTCGACTCCCGAAGAGATGCGCGGACCCGGTCTCCTGCGGGAGATTAGCGACGAAACGGGCGGACGCCCGTTCATCATTACTTCGGTCAATGAGTTGCCCGATGTGAGCGCCAAGATCGGCATCGAATTGCGGAATCAGTACGTCCTTGGATACACTCCGAGCAATTCGATGCGCGACGGCAAGTACCGCAAGGTGAAGGTGGAACTGGTTCAGCCGCGCGGTCTTCCGAAATTGAAAGCCTACTGGCGGCCCGGATATTACGCCCCCACGCAATAGTTTGCCCCGGAGAGACCCCTCTATGAAGTTCCGATTCCTATTCGCCCTGATACCTTTTTTAGCGATAGCGCTTTTCATCCCGGTCCACTCGGCGGCGCAGGACCCCACCTTCAGCACGGACACCCGGTTGGTGGTGCTGCACGCCAGTGTCGTGGACCGCAGAGGAGAACTGGTCACGAGTCTTCACAAGGACGATTTCACCGTTCTTGAGAACAAGGACGAACAGCCTATCCGCACCTTTCTGCGGGAAGACGTTCCAGTCTCCCTCGGACTCGTCGTCGATAACAGCGGCAGCATGCGCGACAAGCGCAAACAGGTGGAGGCGGCCGCCATCTCCCTGGTGAAGAGCTCGAACCGGGACGACGAGGTCTTCGTCGTGAACTTCAACGACGACCTCTACCTCGACGTAACGATGACCAACGACATCAAGAAGATGGAAGATGGCATCGGGCAGATCGACTCGCGTGGCGGCACGGCGATGCGCGATGCGCTTAGCGCCTCCATCGATTACTTGCGCGAGAAGGGGAAGAAGGACAAGAAGGTGCTGCTCGTCATCACCGATGGAAACGACAATGCAAGCGCCATCACCTTGGAGAAACTGGTCCAGCGCGCCCAGCAGTCGGAAGTGCTTGTCTACGCCATCGGCATCCTGAACGAGGAAGAGCGGCGCGAGGCGAAACGCGCCGAACGGGCGCTCGAAGCGCTCACCAAAGCGACCGGTGGCCAATCCTACTTCCCTGCGTCCGTCGATGAGGTAACGGACACCGCGAATCGGGTGGCGCATGATATCCGCAACCAGTATGTGATTGCATACTCGCCCACGAACGAAGCGATGGACGGCACCTTCCGGCGGATCGAAGTGAAGGCCAAGGGACGCGGGCTCTCGGTTCGCACCCGAACCGGTTATTATGCGGTGGATCGGGCCAAGGAGCTTCCCGAGTTGCCAACCTCTCCGCAGCTTTCGGTGCAGGAGAAGCCCGAAGGCCAAGCCTCTTTCAGAAAGGAAAATTGAGGCGCGCGGTGCCCAACAAGAGCCGATGATCCGGTTTCTCTGGCTTGCCACCAAAGGCTATCGCTTCCACCCCTGGGACAGTCCCTACCTGCGCTGGCGCGTCGAAACCTATTCCGGCCGAAAGGCGGAATCGCTCACGTTTCGTGAGTTCTGGCATTTCCTCTGGCGCAACAAAGGGAGCATGTCGCGCTATTTGCGCTGGGTTTCCCGGATGGCCGATCACGGTTAGCGCTGCCCCGCCGTTCAAGCCTCCTTGAGCCCGAGTTCCGATACGAGCTTCCTCATTCCCGCGATGGAAACATCGGAGTCTTCCAACTGCACCCGAGCCGCGTCTTCCTTGGCGCGTTTCGGCGGATCGGGCAAAGGGTTTGCCCTTTCCGCCAATCTGTAAAGCCGCATCAGGTCCTGGGCTGAGATGTCTTCATACCCTTTCCAGAACGACACATCCTTCACTGGAAACGGACGGTTCCCGATGCAGATCGTTTCCAGATTGAAGATCAATTCCGGTCTGGCCGCGTGCAGCCGCCCCACTACTTCGCGCATCTGCACATTGCCCTGTCCGAAGCGGATCCACTGCACCACGAGACCTTTCTCGTCCGCCCACACATGCGAATCCCGCAGGTGTACCGTGGCGACGTAGGGCGCGAGCATCTCGGCTGCGGCAAGGGGATCCTCCAATGTCCAGCAAGGGTTTCCCGAGTCGTACGTGACGCCCACCCACTCCTTCCCCGCTTCTTCGATCACCGTGCGCAGTCGGCGCGCCTGAAAGTCGCCCGCATGGTTCTCAATGGAGACTTTCACGTTCGCGTCCACGAATTGCGGTTTCACCCGCGCAAGCACTTTCAGCATCGATTCGATGTGCTGGTCGAAGGGAAGTTTGGTCTTGCGGTCAGCCATGGTTCCGAGATAGCAGCGCACGATCTTCGAACCCACGATCTTCGCCGTCTCCAATTGATCGAGAAGTTGCTTCTCGGCGCTGCCCAGGTCCTTGGCAAATCGCGTGGATGTGGGACAGATCGAGTCCATCCCAGTCTCGAGCCGAATTCCGAGGGAATCGGCGTGCGCGCGCACTTTTCGGAGGTGCTCCGGCGCGAGAGACGAATAGAAGCGCGTGACGGAAAACTGCGCGTGCTTCAGGTTCTGACGTGCCGCGTAGTCCAGCATCTCGAAATCGCTCCAGCCCTGATCGCGAACGCTGAAGAGATCGACCCCGATCTTGATGGGATCGCTGACTGAGACTGCGCCGCCCGAGGAGTTGTTCGACGTGGCGTTGCCGCTTTGGGCGGCTGCCAGCGTCGTGACGGCGGCAAGAGCGGTGGCGGAGCGAGTGAGCAAGGCGCGGCGTTCCATCATGGTGTTCTTATTCTATTCCGGCCAGGTGGTTTGAGAGCTTTCGTTGCCGAGCAGCCGCCTGCGGCAACCCCTCACCCGAACCAAGCTGCTGCGTGCGCAAGAGCGCACCTTGACCGCGCTTCCGCTCCACCCGAAAATGGGGGCAGCGAGGCAACGTCCTCCGCCCCGCCTAGGGGAGCAATGTCCGGGACGACCCGGCCCTGGAACGGAGTGACACTGTGGCTTGGTATTCGCTTTTCCTCGCTGGCCTGTTAGAGGTGGTTTGGGCCTATTACATGAAACAATCTCAGGGCTTCACGAGAGTGACCCCGACGGTTCTCACGATCCTCTCGATGTTTGCCAGCTTCGGCTTGCTCTCGTTTTCCATGAAAACCCTCCCGCTCGGCACAGCCTACACCGTCTGGACCGGCATCGGCGCAGTCGGAGCCTTCGCCGCGGGGGTGGCCCTCCTCGGTGAACAGCTTTCCCCGCTTCGGGGCACGGCTTTCTTCCTGATCGTTTCCGGCCTGCTCCTCATGAAACTTTCGGACGTCCGATAGCGGGAACAACCGATTGCGCCTGGCTTGCCGCGGCAGTATCGCAGGTATGAAGCAACCTCGGAAATGGTCTGCCACTTGGGGATTGCTTCGGAACCTGCGTAGAATCCGAGAGGAGATGGTAGGCACGGCTGGAGTCGAACCAGCGACCTTCCGCTTAGGAGGCGGACGCTCTATCCTGCTGAGCTACGTGCCCGTGAAGGGGACAAGCTCATTCTAGCCTGATTCAGCCGTGCCTATCCGCGAGACGGCTGCCAGATTGGAGCAGGCGGCGTGATTACCAGCGTTTCAGGCCTTTTGCACCGATATCGGATCTCCGCTGCATTCCTTCGAACCGGATATGAGAGGCGGCGCGGTACGCGGTCTGGATCGCCTCCGGAAGCGTCTCCGCCGTGGCGGTCACCCCAAGCACTCTGCCGCCAGCGGTGACGATGTGGCCATCGCATACGCCGGTGCCGGCGTGAAAGACAATCGCTCCCTCGGCTTCCGCCTCGGCAATGCCCTCGATTCGTTGTCCCAAAACCGGCCGCCCCGGATAATTCGGTGCGGCATGCACGATGCAGACGGACGCTCCCGATTTCCAGGAAACCGGAACATCGCTGAGATGGCCCTTGGCGGCGGCCATGCAGAGGTCAACCAGATCGGAATCGAGTGCCATGAGAAGGACTTGCGCCTCCGGATCGCCCATACGGGCATTAAACTCCAGCACTCGCGGGCCATTCTCGGTAATCATGAGTCCGACGAAGAGAAATCCGGTGAAGGGAACTCCTTCGGCTTCCATTCCGCGCAGCACGGGTTCGACAGTCTCCCGCAGGATTTTGTCGTGAATTTCAGGTAACAGAATGCGGGAATCGCAATATGCTCCCATGCCCCCGGTATTCGGACCAAGGTCTCCGTCGAAGATCGCCTTATGATCTTGCGCGGGCGGGAAGGGCACAACTGTGATGCCATCCGTGAGGATGATGAAGCTCACTTCCTCGCCGACGAGGAATTCCTCAATAACAATCCGGCTTCCCGCATCCCCAAGTGCCTTCGTTTCCATCAGGTCCGCGATCGTGGCACGCGCCTCCTCGCGCGTTTGGGCAACCACAACACCCTTGCCTGCCGCCAGACCGTCAGCCTTGAGCACAACCGGCACTGGAAACGCTTCGAGGATCAGGAGCGCCTCGGCTGGCGTCTCCGCCACCTGAAAGCGAGCGGTAGGTATCCCCACCTTCTCCATCAAACGCTTCGAGAAGATCTTGCTCCCTTCAATCTGCGCCGCGCCCGCGGAGGGCCCAACCACAAGAACGCCCTGCTCCCTCAATGCATCGGCCACGCCTTCAACCAAAGGAGCCTCCGGTCCGATAACAACGAGATCGATTTCGCGCTCCCGGACGATGGCGGAAACCGCACTTGGCGTGAGTGCCGTGATCGGAACGTTGAACCCGTACGCAGCCGTACCGGCATTGCCGGGCGCAATGCAAATCTCTGGATGGTGGCGGGATTGGGCCAGCTTCCAGGCCAATGCATGCTCTCGTCCACCGGAACCGACAATCAGGATCTTCACGACAGATACTCCAGAAAGTTTGAGGCTAAGCGGCAAGCGTGGCGATTGTCAATCGTGCGGCAAAGCGTTCGCGGCGAGGTGCCGGAGTCGCACTGGAGTAGTGCCGCATCTCTGCAAGAATAGGTTCGGATCGACTATGCGAAAGTTTGACGTTCTGGTGGTAGGTGCGGGACATGCGGGATGTGAAGCCGCCCGGGCCGCGGCTCGATTGGGTGCCTCTACCGCCCTCGTGACAATGAATCTGGACTTAATTGCCCAGATGAGCTGCAATCCCGCAATGGGTGGCATTGCGAAGGGCCACTTGGCTAGGGAAATCGACGCGCTGGGCGGAGTGCTGGCTGAAGTGACGGACTATGCCGGAATTCAGTTCCGGCTGTTGAACACAAGTCGAGGTCCTGCAGTGTGGGCACCCCGCGCACAATGCGACAAGAGGATTTACCGAACCCGGATGCGGGAAGTTCTCGAAGAAGAGCCGAATCTCCGGCTATTGCAAGCAGAAATCGCGGAACTGATTCTGCGGGAAGACGACGGCCGCACCCGCATCGAAGGGGTGATTTTGGCCGACGGTCGGCGTATAGAAGCGGGTGCCGTCATCATGACAACCGGAACTTTCCTCAACGGGGAGGCGCACGTCGGAGATCAGCGCTATAGCTGCGGCCGGAATGGTGAATTGCCTTCCGTGCACCTAGCCAACCAGGTGAGGGCACTTGGATTTCGCTGGACCCGCATGAAAACCGGCACGCCGCCGCGTGTGGATGGACGAACCATTGACTGGTCCGCGTTTACCGTTCAGGAGGCGGACCCCGTTCCCACACCCTTCAGTTTCCTTACAGTGCGGCCTCCTCAGAGGCAAATTGCCTGCCATCTCGGCTACACGACTCCTCTTACTCGAAAGGCAATCAAGGACAATCTCGCTCGTTCCCCGCTCTATAGCGGCAAGATTCAGGGAATTGGCCCACGCTACTGCCCCTCAATTGAAGACAAATTTGTGAAGTTCCCTGACAAGGAGCGGCACCAGATCTTTCTTGAGCCCGAGGGCCTCGACACGCACGAAGTGTACGTGAACGGCATGTCTACGAGCATGCCCGTGGACGTCCAGGAACAAATGCTGGCTTCCATACCCGGCCTCGAGCAGACGGAGATGATTCGGCCGGGTTATGCCATTGAGTACGACTGTATGGACGCTCGGGAAGTGTTTCACTCGCTGGAGACGAAGCGGGTTGGGGGGCTCTTCTTCGCGGGGCAGATCAATGGCACTTCCGGATATGAAGAGGCTGCGGCACAAGGTCTGATAGCTGGAATCAACGCGGTGAAGCGTCTCGGCGGAGAATCCGCGCTGATTCTGGGCCGGGAAGAAGCGTATATCGGCATTTTGATCGACGATCTCGTGACCAAGGGAACCGATGAGCCCTACCGAATGTTTACGTCGCGGGCAGAGTATCGGCTAAACTTGCGTATCGATAATGCCGATGAACGCTTGACGCCAATCGCAATTCGCATTGGTTTGGCATCCAAGGAACGGCAATCGGCCTTCGAGCAAAAGGAAACTCACAAACACTTCATTCGGAAGGTGTTAGCAGAAACGAGAGTACGGGAGGCGCTCCCGATCGAGACTGCGGGGCTGCGCCTGGGCGCAAATCCGTTCCTGACGGAATGGTTCCGGCGTCCCGAGAATTCGATTTGCGACATTCGAGGCTTTCTGGATTCCCGCGCCGGCTACACCCTGGACATTGGGGCGATGCTAACTGTGGATGCCGAGCTCAAGTATGGCGGATATCTCGGGCAGCAGAATCGACGGGCAGAGAGACTTCGAGCTGGAGAGGAACGTCCGATTCCTGATGGGTTGGTCTACACGTCCATCTCCGGCCTCTCCAAAGAGATCCAGGAAAAGTTGTCCCGCGTGAGGCCAACAACGCTGGGCCAAGCGGCGCGGATCCCGGGCGTGACTCCGGTCGCGATCACACTTCTGGACCTGCATCTTTCAACGGCGTTGGAGTCGCGCCCATGCTGATTGATTCGGCTGACGGGGAATTCTCGGCGGGTCTTCGGGAGTTAAGTGGGGATTACGGCATGGCGGTCAGCGATGCGGCCATCAACGCTTGCCTTGCGCATTTCGCAGTTCTGCGGAAGTGGAACCGCGTGATGAATCTCGTTGGCGATCTGACAGTGGAAAGAGCAATCTTTCGCCACTACGGAGAGAGTCTGTTCCTGGCATGTTCCTTGGGCCAGGGCCTCCGAACTGTGACGGACTTGGGATCTGGTGCGGGATTTCCAGGGATCGGTGTCGCGGCGATGTACCCGAAAGTGCAGGTCGAGTTGATCGAAGCTCGCCAGAAGCGCGGTGCCTTCTTGCGGGAATCGACCCGTTCCATGCCGAATGTGAGCGTTTGGAGTGGGGTGGGCGACGACTGCACTGGCATGACAGATATGGTGGTTGCGCGCGCAGTCGACATCGGCTTGGTGATCGATTTCGCGAATCGCCGCAATGCCCGCGTCTGCCTTTTGATCGGGGAGACTGACGCGGAGAAATGGCGTGGCCGTCTGGTAGCACAAGACCGGCAGTGCGCAATTGCCCCAGTGCCATGGCGACCGCAATCGGTTGTATTCTCGACAATGAATGCCGGCATCGCCCTGGGATAGGAGGGAGGGTTTCACGTGGAACGTGAGGTTCCGTGTGCTAGCATAGCATTTGCCTGACGCGCGAGAGAGGAATCAGTGTGGCACGGGTAATAGCAATTGCCAATCAGAAGGGCGGAGTCGGAAAGACGACAACGGCTATCAACTTGGCGGCCGCGTTGGCAGCAGCCGATCTGAAAGTCCTGTTGGTGGACTGTGACCCACAGGCGAACAGTACATCCGGCCTCGGCATCCCCAAGAATCCAGGTCGCCCTTCCCTTTACCATCTCCTCGTCTCCGAACGAACTCCTTCCGAGGCCATCCTTCAGACCGAATTTGAGGGTCTTTCCCTAATCCCTTCCGAAAAGGCCCTGGTCGCGGCGAACCTGGAAATCATTGACGACGATGATCGGGAACTTCTGCTTCGAAATTGCCTTCTCGAAATCCGAGATCACTTTGACTTCATCATCCTTGACTGCCCGCCTGCACTCGATCTGCTGACTCTCAACGCTCTCCTGGCGGCAGACTCTGTCCTCATCCCCATCCAGTGCGAGTTCTTTGCACTGGAAGGAATCTCCGAACTGCTCGACACGGTAGCGCGAATTCGCGAACGATTCGAGCACCCGATCACCATCGAAGGCGTCCTCCTTACCATGTATGACGAGCGCACCAACCTCACCCGGCAGGTTGCGGCCGAATTGCGCGAATTCTTCGAAGACGACGTCTTTAAGACGGTCATTCCTCGCAATATTCGTCTCGCGGAGGCACCCAGCTACGGAAAGCCGATCCTTTCTTACGACGTCCGCTCCAAGGGCGCCGAATGCTATATTCAGCTTGCCAATGAGATACTAAACCATGACCGACCAGCAGCGTAAGAAGCGGGCACTTGGCAAAGGACTAGATGCGCTTCTATCGCCGAGAGCAACAGCCGTCGCCCGTTCCACCACGAGCTCTCTCGTGGTACCAGATTCAACTCCGATCACCCTAAGTGTCGACGAGATCCAGCCAAACCCCCTGCAGCCACGCACCATCTTCAGCCAGCAGGCGCTTGATGAATTGAGCCAGTCCATCCGGGCGAATGGAATTATCCAGCCGCTCATCGTCCGCCGCGTGGAGGACAGCATCCAACTGGTTGCCGGCGAACGTCGTTTGCGCGCGGCCAAGCTGGCTGGTCTCCTCGAAGTTCCAGTTGTCTTCACCCAAATCTCCGATGGACGGCTCCTCGAAGTAACACTGATCGAGAATATCCAGCGGGAGGATCTGAATCCCCTGGAGATCGCCGAAGCCTATCAGCGCCTCATCCTCGAACTGGGGCTGAGCCACGAACAGATCGCGGAACGTACGGGAAAAGACCGGTCCACCATCACCAACCATTTGCGGCTGCTTAGGCTGCCCCACGAAGTGCAGCAATTGCTGGCCAACCGAAGACTCTCCATGGGCCATGCAAGGGCGCTGGTAGCTCTCGAAGATGCGAGTACGCAGGTTCACCTTGCCAATCAGGCTGCCGCGGAATCCCTCTCCGTGCGGGAGGTTGAACGGCTTGTCCGTGATACTGGGAGTGAAGCGAAGCAGCGAAAGCAGAAGAACGGTCGCTTACCGGAACTGGATCCCAACTGGAAGGCCGCTCTGGCTCAACTGCAGGACCACTTGGGAACGCGCGTGCGTATCCATCTCCGGAGTCCTGGCAAAGGCCGTTTGGAAATCGATTTCTACGGGGAAGAGGAGTTGCAGCGCATCTACGCAACAATCCTTGGGGAATAGTTTGAACCGGGGAGTGGTGGCGGCGACTGGATTCGAACCAGTGACCTACGGATTATGAGACCGTCGCTCTAACCAACTGAGCTACGCCGCCGCATATTGGAAACAATCCTTTAGTGTAGCGCAGTTGGAATCGCTGCGGATGCCATTTGTGAGACCATAGTAAGGGCGTGACGCGAATGCGTCGGTGCTCCGCGCCAATCGGCCAATGACTCCTCCCGCATACCCGGTTGAAGCAATTCATCTGTCGAAGCGATACCCGCTGTTTAGCTCTCCGAGCGCGCGCCTTCGTCAATTGCTGTTCCCTGGATCCGCCAGCGCACATTCTCATTTCTGGGCATTGCATGACGTCAGCTTCCATGTGGAGCGTGGTGAGACGTTTTGCATTGTCGGCCAGAATGGCTCCGGCAAGAGCACTCTCCTGCAACTGATCGCGGGCATCCTACCGCCAACCCATGGGAACATCCATGTCCGAGGTCGTCTTGCGGCCCTGCTGGAACTGGGCGCGGGCTTCAACCCAGATTTCACCGGACGCGAAAATGTGCTCCTGAACGCAGCACTGCTCGGCTTTGGCGGCGCGGAGATCGCGGGCCGCTTTCCTGAGATAGAGACCTTCGCGGAGATTGGTGCCTTCATTGATCAGCCAGTGAAAACTTACTCTAGCGGAATGCTCGTGCGTCTCGCTTTCGCGGTAGCGGTTCATCTGGAACCGGAACTCTTGCTTGTGGATGAAGCCCTGGCGGTCGGAGACATCTACTTTCGGCAGAGATGCATGCGGAAGGTGCATGAGCTCAAGCGGCGTGGAACGACGATCCTCTACGTGACGCACTCGGCCCAGGACGTTCGGGCGATCGGCGATCGCTGCCTTTGGCTCGATAGCGGAATGCTGCGAGAGTGTGGCGACCCGGAGACGGTGATCTCCCACTATGTTGCGGAAATGACAACCCGTGATGGAAAGTATGTCGATACGCATCCGCGCCCCTTGGAGATTCTCGACGGCTACGCCTTGGATATCCCTCCCGAAACCGTCTCGACTATCCCGAATATTGACCACCGCTACGGGGACCGCCGTGCGGAGATCGTAGGTGTGGCACTCACCAATACCATCGGCAAGCCCATCTCTCTCCTCCAGCCCCACGCGGAAGTGGTGTTTCGAATCACCGCGACGGCATCCGAATCAATCGAACATCCGATATTCGGCTACGTGCTGCGCAATCATCTCGGTCTTGACCTCGCTGCCTCGAATACCCTTCGAGAAGGCCTTACGCTCGCCTCGCTGCGACCGGGACAAACAATCACTGTGGATTTTCATCTGACGATCCCGGAACTCTACCCTGCAGCATTTTCATTCACAGCGGCGCTCGCCGACGGTGACCTGCATTCGTTTGTTATGTGTGACTGGCTGGAGAATGCTGTTTCCGTGGAGATGGAGGGCGAGCAACCGGTCTATGGCTATCTTCAGTTGCCCTGCCGGATTGGAATCAACCAGCGTCTCGCCCCTGCCCCGGCTAGCGAGGTGCTGCATGGTTGAGTTCACCGGTGAGCGAATCGTGCCCGGGGCCGTGGACGATGATCTGCTTCATGAACATGTGAGTCGCTATCGCTTTGCCTGCAGCTTCGCGGTCGGCAAACGATGTCTCGACGCGGGATGCGGCATGGGCTACGGCACCGCCCTTCTCGCGCAATCCGCCGCCGCTGCCGTGGGCGTGGATGTCGATCCCGGCACCGTTCTGCTCGCAAGAGAATCCAATCGACTTCCAGGCCTTAATTTCTCGGTTTCCGACGTCCGTGCTCTGCCGTTCGCCGACGGTCATTTCGAACTGTCGGTATCTTTCGAAGTCGTGGAGCACCTGGACGACTGGCGGCACTTTCTCAGAGAACTTGCAAGAGTGACCGCGCATCGCGGGATCGCCCTGGTTTCGACTCCGAATCGGGACTACTACGCCATGTCCAGAGGCGAGTCCGGACCAAACCCGTTCCATGTTCATGAGTTCGACTGCTCAGAGTTCGTCGCTGCCATGCGCGGTGTCTTTCAGCACGTGCGTTTGATCGGACAGAATGCGGTCCCGGCCATCTCTTTTTTGGGAAGTGAGGATCGCTCGGCCTTGGAAACCTTCCGCGATTCCCACGCCGTCGGTGTGGCGGATGCACAGTTCTACATTGCGGTATGCTCTCATTCCAGCCTCCCTCCATCAAAGGATTTCATCTATCTCGCATCGAGCGGAAACGTCTTGATGGAGCGCGCACGGCATATTCAGCTCCTTGAGCGGGAGGTGGAAGCCAAGACGGAATGGCTTGAGCGGGCGAAGTCGGAACTCGTATCGCTTCAAAGGATTCACGAGCGGGTGGAATTGGAGCTAAAAGAGCGTTCCGCCTGGGCACTGCAATCCACGGAAGATCTGCAATCCCGGAATAGGAGCTTGGCTTCCTCGCTGGACAAGAAATGTAAAGAATTGGAGGACGCCGTTGCGCGCCTGCACGAAGCGGAGCGCACAGTGGAGGAACGCTCCCAGTGGGCGCGCCGCCTTGATGCGCACAATCTCGAACTCCGCGATCGCATCCATCATCTGGATCGCGCACTCCTCGATGCGGCGGAAGCGGTCGCGAGCAGTGTCGCCAAGGCGGAAAGCCTGACCGACCAACTCAACTCGTTGGCGGCAGCACTCGAAGACAACCAGCACCTCCGTCATCGTGAGCAATCGCTATTGGCGGAGATTGCTGGATTCGACACAACGCAGGGTGAGCCCGCAGTGCCAGAGATCGCGGCAAGATTGCGCAGTATTGTGGAAGCGTCCCAACAGCGGGGGGAGACGCTCGAGCTTCTGCGCGCCTCCCGCTGGCTCCGCCTTGGTCGCATTTTGGGCGTTGGCCCCAGCTTGAGGTAGGTTCCGTCTTGCATCCTGCGCCCTTATATCGACACGTGCTCGAGACCCTTGCCGGCATTGCGTGCACTCTCCTGTTGGCGCTCCTGCTGCCGTTTGCGTATGTCTCCCTCCTTCTCGTGGGGGTTCTGAGCAGGCTCATGCGAACGGTCCCGGTGCCAGGTGCTCCCGACGCCCCGCCAATGATGCCCTCTCAGCGCCCCCCAGCCTCTATCGTCATTCCAAACTGGAATGGCCGGGACCTTCTTGAAAAGTACCTGCCCAGCGTGATTTCTGCCTGTGACTTCGATCTCGGTGATGAACTGATTGTCGTTGACAATGCCTCCACCGACGGCAGCGCGGAATGGCTTAAGCGTCATTGTCCGGAAGTGCGGCTGCTTTCCCTGCCTCGGAATCGCGGCTTTGGCGGCGGCTCGAATGCCGGGATCCTTGCCGCCGCGAATCCTTACGTCGTCCTGCTGAACTCCGACATGCGAGTGGAGCCCGGTTTTCTCGCACCGCTGCTGTCGCCTTTCGTCGACCCCGACGTATTCGCTGTGGCGGCCCAAATCCGATTCAGCGATCCGAGTAAGCGGCGTGAAGAATCGGGGCTCACGTATGCCCTCTGGGAGCACGGGGAGATCCGTTTGGGCCATGACTTGAATGCTGACGTCTCCATGCTCTACCCCTGCTTCTATCCCGGCGGTGGATCCTCCGCTTTTCATCGCAAGAAACTCCTCGAGATCGGTGGATTTGACCATATCTATCGCCCGTTCTACCTCGAAGACACGGATCTTGGTTGGGAGGCCTGGAAGCGCGGATGGAAGGTGCTCTACACGGCGGATAGTGTGGTCTATCATGAGCATCGCGGGACAATCGGCAAGCGATTCTCCCGTTCCTACATCGATGCAATCGTCGAGAAGAATCGGATTCTCTTTCATTGGAAACACGTCCTTCATCCCGGCATGCTGGCCTCCAGTTGCTTGCGTCTCCTGTATAACTGCCTCGCAAACCTGGCGGGAGATGGGAGGCCGAGGGGCTGCACCGGGCAAGCTGCCGCCCGTGCGTTTCTGCAGTTTCCGGAGGTGCTTCGGAGACGTTGGATCAGCGCTCGCGCCGCCAGAGTCTCCGACATGGAAGCGCTTCAGTTGCATCGCCCCGATTCCTTTCATGATCGATTTCGGCACAGTTACCGAAATGAGGGCTCACCCTCCGGGCGTCTGCAAGTGCTTTTTCTCTCGCCCTATCCAATCTATCCGCCGCACCATGGCGGCGCGGCTCTCATGTTCCAGACCCTTCGCCACTTGACGAAGCTGTGTGATGTCCATCTGGTCGTGATGCTCGAAGAGGAATCGGAACGCGAAGCCCATCTCGCGGAGGCTGGCCGCTTCGCATCAATGCACCTTCTTGTACGGCCGCCCGCGCCGTCCGCGAATTGTCTCGGTTTCCTTCCCAAGGCGGTCCGGGAATTTGCGTTTCCGGAACTTGCTCAACTCCTAGACCGAATAGTTCTTGAGAAGTCCATCGATGTGCTGCAAGTGGAATACACGCAGCTTGCCCAATATGCAAAATCGTATCGCCGCATCGTTACCGGGCTCTTTGAGCACGATATCTATTTCCAGAGCGTCGGAAGGCGCGTGCGCATGGCAAACCTGCTTTCGGACCCCTTGCCCGCCCTCGAATATCTGCGCGCCCTGCGCTATGAGCTTAACGCGCTGGCCAAGCTCGATTTTGTGCAGGTTTGCACAGACACCAATCGGCATTATCTGGAAAGCTTCCTGCCCCGTCTGTCCAAGCGCATTGCGCCCAGGTTGCGCGCCGGCATCGACATCACCTCGTCTCCACACGGCGGGGAAAGTCGCGTTCCAGACACGCTTCTGTTCGTGGGGAACTTCCGCCATTTGCCAAATAGAGAAGGGCTCCACTGGCTTCTCTCCCGCGTGATGCCGATTGTCCTCGCAGCCCGTCCTTCCACGCGCTTGCGGGTTGTGGGGCCGAATTCCGGCCTCCTCAACCTTCCTGAACCGTTGCCCGATTGGGTCACCCTTCTGGGTTCGGTGGATGATGTCCGTTCACACTTACGGGAGTGCGCCGTCTTCGTATGTCCCGTGCTCTCCGGCTCGGGCGTCCGGGTGAAGTTGCTCGAAGCGTTCGCCTCTGGAATTCCGGTCGTGGCCACGCCGATTGGGGCGGAAGGTCTTATCTTTCCGGAACGTCCGGTCTGCGCCGTAGCCGAATCTCCAGACGATTTCGCGCATTCCGTCCTTCAACTGCTATCGCATCCGGAACGGGGTGCGCAGATGGCGGAAACGGCGCTTCGCTTGGTGGCCGCGGATTGGGATGCGGAGAAGAATACCCGGAGCCTGGTCGCACGATACCATCGGTTGCTTAACGAGAAGGCGGAGCGGCAGCCCCGGCCAGCGACCGGAGATCTTCACCCGGCATCGAGAATTTCGGACTAAGGCGTGGCACTCTCAGCGTGCGTCGATGCTGTGCCGCTCGCCGCCTTCAGATGCTTCTTGAGCCGTTTCACCATCTGAGCGGCATCCTTGTCCATCGCCTGATTCCGTGTGTCTCGATGGTTAAAGAACGTGCTCCACACCACAATCCGGCTATGGCGGTCCACAAGAAAGTAGGTGCCGTCGGAGCGGGAAAACGTCGAGGGTCGCCGAACCGAGGTGGAATAGGCGTCCACCATGGAGGATATCCCCCCACTTTCCTTCTTGTCATCCTGTCTTGCTTTAGCCGGCTCTTCAGGCTTCGGCTTTGGGTAAAGCTCCTCCATCGATTGCTCAAAAGCCCCGCCAATCGAATCGGTAAGGATGTAGTCGGCCAGCGACGCGTCGGTCACTACGGTGAGCACGTTGGCTTGCGCAAGCTGGCTGGCGAGGAACAAATGAAACCCGGACCGCATGGGGAGCACATACACATTGGCGCCGGATTGAAGCTCGGCGGGAGCCGCAGTGGCCGTTACAACGAAACCGGCCAGCGCGATCAGCCAATGGCGGCGAAGCAGACGTGTCATCATAATGTATTTTCACAGACGCTTTTCCCTGCGGAAAAGCCGAACGCGGCAATCCTGGCACAAACAAGTTGGCAAAAGCGCGAACCACAATCGTGATCCCCAATTATAACGGGGCGGCCCACCTCGCAAGACTGCTGCCTAGTATTGCAGCACAGTCAAGCGCCCCGTCGAGGGTCCTCGTCGTGGACAATCACTCCACCGACAACTCTCGGCATGTCGTTGCCGGTGCGGCCGAATGGCTGGCGTTGGACTGCAACTATGGCTTCGCCATCGCCATTAACCGCGGCCTCGCCACGGTCGGGACGGAGCTCGTGGCGTTGGTGAATAGCGATGTCGTCCTCGAACCCGCCTGGCTATCCAGCCTGGAAGCAGCCCTCTCGGACCCTGCGGTTGCGTTCGCCTGCCCCTTGCTCATCTCCGGGCACGACAAGCATCGGATCGACGGCGCCTGGGATCTTCTGAGTCGTTCGGGCTGTCCAGAACGCGCCCTCCATCGGGAGAATCTCAATCACCCGGACGCCGCGGCGTCTCGGCCCATGCAGTTCCCGCCAATGACCGCCGCGCTCTTTCGCATGTCCCTCCTCCGGGAAATCGGGTTTCTCGACGAAGGATTCGTGAACTATCTGGAGGATGTCGAGTTCGGGCTGCGCGCGGCCCTGCATGGGCATCGCGGCATTTTTGTGCCCGGCGCGCGTGCCGTCCACGTCGGCAGTGCCACGCTCGGCGTGTGGAGCGCGAAAGCCACCTATTGGAATGCCCGGAACCAGGCGCTAATCATCGCGAGGCACTATTCGCCAGCCGTCCTCCGCCGCTGGTGGCGGCCCATCCTCGCTGGGAATCTGCTCTTTCTTCTGCTTGCCGCGCGCAAAGGTCATCCTTTAGCGGCGATACGGGGCAAAGCCTCCATCTTGTTTCGCTGGCAACGTTGGCGCGCTCCCTATCGGAACTCCCCGCTGCGGTACAGTTCAGAACGGGATGAGCGTCTGTCCGCCGTCCTGCTTTCGAGCGAATCGGAAATCCTGCAACGCAACGTGGGACCGTCTGGGGCCGCTTTCTGGAAAGCCTACTTCGCCCTCGTGGACAATCCTCAAGAGGGTATGCGATGACGGTTCTCGCGAACACATCCGCCAGCCAGGCCGCAGCCGATCTGCTGGGCGTGGTCCTTGTCACCCACAACTCCGCGCATGTCCTCCGCGCTTGCCTCGATAGCCTGCACCCATACAATCTGCCCGTGGTTGTCGTGGACAATGCGTCGCTCGACGCCACTCGGGAGATCGCCGCCGGCTTCGAACTCTCCCTGGTCGCAAACAAGGACAATCGCGGTTTTGCGGCGGCAGCCAATCAGGGCATTGCAGCGCTCAACACGCCCTTTGTCCTCCTGCTCAACCCGGACGTCGTTCTCACCGCAGCGCCAATTGCCTTCCTGGAGCCCTTCGCCCAACCGGAGATCGGCGCGGTGGCGGCAACCCTCCTGGGGGAAGACGGTGACCCCCAACATTCGTTCCAGTACCGCCGTCTTCCCACGCCCATGACCCTCATCTTCGAGGCCCTCGGCTTGAATCGGGTATGGCCTTCAAACCCGGTAAATCGGCGTTACCGCTATCACGGGCATCGCTGGGATCTTGCCGGTACCGTGGAACAGCCGGCCGGCGCATTCCTGATCTTGCGAAAAGCGGCCTGGCAGGCCATCGGCGGTTTTGATGAACGGTTCTGGCCCATCTGGTTCGAGGACGTCGACTATTGTTTACAACTGCGAAGAAACCATAGCCTGGTATGGCGCGTTCCAACAGTGGCTGGAGTGCATGTTGGAGGTCATTCAATCCATGGGCTGGAACGAGGCCGCCGTCAGCTATACTGGTATCGGAGTCTGTTACAGTTCGCGGCGAAACATTTTTCCTCCGTCTGGGTTCGCATGATTGGGTCCACAGTCTTGGTTGGAACGCTCTCTAGGGCCGTTTTGAGCCGATCCGAACGCTCAAACGGCTTTCGCGGTGTGAGGCCTGTGTTCGCGTTGGCACTGAGAACAGTTCTTCATGGAAGACCACCGTCCAGCAGACCGGTAAGGAATACTTCAGAAAACCGGCAAGAATCTTAGAAGGACGCGCTTCGCTTCTATGGCTCAATCCATCTCAAATCGAGACTTTGTCTCTTCTCCCACAGCTTTCGTTTCGATAACTCTCGTCACCTACAATAGTGGACGCTTTATCAAACGCTGCCTCGAATCGGTGCTCGAGCAGCGATATGAAGCAAAAGAGATCATCGTCGTCGATAATGCTTCCACTGACGGAACCATCGATATTCTTGAGCAGTTCTCCGATCGCTGCACCATCATCCTGAATGATGAGAATGTCGGTTTCGCCGCGGCGCAGAACCAGGCCATCCGCCTCAGCCGCGGCAGTTGGATCCTCACCCTCAATCCAGATGTGCTGCTGCTGCCCGACTTCATCGACGCTCTCGTGGCGGCGGGCGAAATTGACCCTGAAGTGGGCACCGTCTGCGGCAAGTTGCTTGCCATTCGCGCCACTTTTGATTTCCACGAGAAGCCTCTCGTCGATTCCACCGGCATCTATTTCACTCCGATGCTTCGGCACCTGGACCGCGGCAGCCAGGAGGTGGATAACGGGCACTTCACCAAAATCGAATACGTCTTCGGTGCCACCGCCGCGGCGGCGCTGTACCGCGCCGAGATGATTCGCGACATTGCGGTGGACGGCGAGTTCTTCGATCACGATTTCTTCGTCTATCGCGAAGACGCCGATGTCGCGTGGCGCTCTCAGTTGGCCGGCTGGAAATGCCTGTATACCCCGATGGCCCGCGGCTACCACGTGAGAAACGTGCTCCCCGGCAACCGCCGCGCACTGCCGGCCGAGATCAACATGCACTCGGTAAAGAACCGCTACCTGATGCGCATGAAGAACATCTCCCTCCCGATGTACCGGCGCTTCTTTTGGTCCATTCTGTGGCGGGATCTCATTGTCATCGGCTGTTGCCTCCTCTGGGAGCATTCTTCGCTTAGAGCATTCTGGTTTCTCACTCGGAACTGGTCCAGCACCATGCAAAAACGCAAGCAGGTCATGAGCAGGAAGCGGGTGTCGGACCGCTACATCGAGAGCTGGTTCGCGTACGATCCCGTGTCCAGGCAGGCTCCGGCCGAATTCCATCTTCGGGCTTCGGTGAGCCAGTCCGAGGCGGCGCGCTACTAGAGGCGCCGGCATGCGTATCGCACTCCTGGGAACGCGCGGAATTCCCGCGGCCTATGGCGGCTACGAGACGTTCGCGGAAGAGCTCTGCACGCGCCTGGTTGAACGAGGTCATTTCGTCACCGTGTATTGCCGCCAGAAGCCCGCGGCCCGGCAATACCGCGGTGTCACCCTTCAATGGCTCCCTACCATCCGCAATAAATACCTCGATACGCTGGCGCATTCCGCTATCAGCACCGCGCATCTGCTGCTTCACCGCCACGATGCCGTCCTCTATTGCAACGCGGCGAATGCCATCTTCACCCTGCTCCCCCGGCTCGCCCGCATGCCCGTTGCGCTCAACGTGGACGGGATCGAACGCTTTCGCAAGAAGTGGAATCGGCCCGCCCGAGGCTGGTATCATTTGTCGGAATTTTTGGCCACCCGCTTCCCCACCGTAATGGTTACGGATGCGCGTCAGATCGCCGCCTACTACCAACGGCGGTACCGCGCCGGTTCCGTCTGTATCCCCTACGGCGCGCAGGTAGGGCAGCTCCCTTCCACCGGAGCTCTCGACGAAATCGGGGTCGAGCCTGGCAATTACTGGCTCTACGTCACGCGCTTTGAGCCGGAGAATAACCCGCTCCTTGTCCGGCAAGTGTATGAAACGATCGAAAGCCCCCGGCACCTGGTTTTGGTCGGCGACGCTCCATATGCCGCGGAATACATCGCCGCTATTCGAAACACCACGGACCCCCGTATCCACCTGCCCGGCGGCATCTACGGGAAGGGCTACCACGAGTTGCAGTCTCACTGCTACGGATACATTCACGCGACGGAAGTGGGAGGCACCCATCCCGCCCTCATTGAGGCCATGGGCAAAGGAAGCCTGGTGTTATATCTGAACACACCGGAGAACGCCGAAGTGGCCGGGGATACCGGGATTCCGTTTGAGAAGGAAACCCTCGCGGATGTAATTCGGTTTGCATCGCGAATGAATGAGAGCGAACGGGATCGCCTCCGCGATGCGGCTCGCCGGCGCGTGGAGCGTCTCTATAGCTGGGAGGCCATCACCACGCTCTATGAAGAATTGTTTGAGAAATTGCAGCGCCGCCAGAATCCTCTGACAGTACAATGGAATTCCCAATAGCCCAGACCCGAAATCCGAATACAAACCCGCCGTTCCGTTCCTTCGTCGAAATCTCGTATTCGCGGCTTGCCGCGAATTACAGCGCCATCGAATCCGTCCTGCCTCCCGAGACGATGATGATGCCCGTCGTGAAGGCCAACGCCTATGGTCACGGTGCCGTCCAGGTGGCGCGCAAACTCGTCGAATGCGGTGCCCGGTGGCTTGCGGTGAGCAATGCCGTGGAAGGCGTCGAGCTGCGGGAAGCGGGCATTTCGCCGCCGGTCCGGATCGTCGTCACGGCTGGAATTCTCCCTTTCGAATGGGAGGCAGTCTTTACGCACTCCCTCACACCAGTGCTTCACAGCCTCTCGGATGTCGAGTTCTTTGACAAGCGTTGCGCGGCGCTCGAACGATCCCTTCCGTTCCATTTCAAAGTGGATACGGGCCTTTCGCGTCTCGGCGATACAGACTCTCCGGACGCCATCGCCCGCGTGTTCCAGGCGCTTACCAGTTCTGTCCCGGAAGGGCTGATGACCCATTTCGCCTCCGCCTCGGACCCTCTCAACCCCCAGACCCAGATCCAACTGCGGCGATTCCAGGAAATTGCGTCTGCGCTCAAAGCTCTCCGAATTCAGATTCCCGTTGAGCACGTCGATGCCACCAACTCCCTGCACTATCCACCGCACTCCGGCGGCTATCGGCTCGTGCGTCCAGGGCATGCGGTCTATGGGTATGTCACCCCAAGCCCCAGCGAACATCCGTCGGGCCGTCTCTCGGTAGAGCCGGTGCTTTCCTGGTACACGCATGTGCTCCTCACCAAGCAACTCCCGCCGGGCACCCCGGTAGGCTACGGAGCACTCCACCGCACCACTCGCCCAACAACAATCGCCGTCCTCGGCGTCGGCTATGCGGACGGCTATCCGCATCGCCTTTCCACGGTAGGGCGCGTGCTCCTCCGCGGTTCCTCCGCCCCGATTCTAGGGACCGTTTCCATGGATCTCACCACCGTGGACATCACGGACATTCCCGGAGTCCGCGCGGGCGACCTTGCCACCCTCCTGGGCTCGGACGGAGACCATACCATTGACGCTCATGAGTTGGGAAGAAAGGCGGGCGTGATTTCCTACTCAATCCTCACGAACATCCAGCCTCGCGTGAAACGAGTCTATGTTCCCTGATACATCCGCTTGTGTTCACTCTGAGGCTCACCTCAGGAATAATCGGCGGAAGGAAAGCACGCTACTGGGGAATCGATGCGGAGCCGCGAAACGGAAGGGGAATGGAGCGGGAGACGAGACTTGAACTCGCGACATCAACCTTGGCAAGGTTGCACTCTACCAACTGAGTTACTCCCGCCCAGATGGTGTACCTCTTATTCTCCAAGACCGTAGCCACACTGTCAAGCACCCCCGATTTCTCGAACCACTCCTCCTCCGCCATCCCACACCACCTGCTGATGCGCCGGACAAGCACCGCCCG
Organism: Bryobacterales bacterium; assembly: GCA_039812845.1. Classification (GTDB taxonomy): domain Bacteria; phylum Acidobacteriota; class Terriglobia; order Bryobacterales; family Bryobacteraceae; genus JACTMJ01. The sequence goes on along the minus strand of JBDIBK010000001.1, from coordinate 52,762 downwards.
CAACATCGAAAAAACTTTTTCGAATTTCTCGCCCATTCGTCGGAATCGATCGGTGTCGTCGTTTTCCACTCCCCAATCCACCGCTTTCGCCTATGAAACGAAATGACTTATTCTGATTTCCACAACATCGAGTCTGCAATTTGGGTGGATACCGGTGGGAAACTGGTCGGCACGCAGTTTCTCTCACTCCGTCCACGTTGATTTCCGCAGTCTCCGGTTCCTGCAAACCCCCTGCTTTGATTAAGTTAACGCGAAATCCACGGATCCACGGACCCTACTAGTTCTGTTCCTATTAGAATCATTCAATCCTAGAGAATGTTTTAGAAGCTGGTCTTCGTCGGCCGCTTCGTCCTTACCGTCGAAAGAACCACGAACAAGAGGCGAATCTACCCCAAAAAGGAGGTAGACATTGGTACCGGTTAGTGGGTGAATTCGCCTCTCGAAAGGTATCCTAACTGCCGGAAACTCCAACGGTTGTACGTATCCAGATTACATATTCTAAGCACCAGACGCGAAACAAAAGGTGATGTTTTGTTTTTGTTTCCAGCAACTTCTGGTTTGCTCTAGAGTCGCTTGCATCGTCTGACCCCTGTGCTAGACTTGGTAACCGCGAGGCAAAATTCGAAGCCTCGACAGAGCGATCGGGAAAAATCTCAGAGCGATCGCATTCTCCGAGAAATTGCAGGCGTTTTCCGCCGGATTTCCACAGGCTGTGGAAAACGGTGAGGAAATCTTTGTTCTTAGATTGGAGGGGTTATGAATCATTGGGAACGTATCAAAGAAGAACTGCAGACCCAGCTTCCCAATCAGGCGTTCCTGAACTGGGTGCAGCCAACCCGCGGCATTCTTGAGAAAGACGGAAAGATTCATGTTTCTGTCCCCGACGAGCAAACGCGGGTGATGTTGCAGGACGATCACGCACAGCTCTTGCAGAAGACCGCGGCGCGGCTCGGGCTCAGCACGTTTTCCTTCTGTTTTGAAATCGCGAAGCCCGCTCTCGGTGGCTCTGCCGGAAACACAGCCGCTTTTAACGTTCAGCCCTACGGCGGTTCCACGATCCCCTTTGAAGCCGCAACCTTCCCGCCCAAGCCGACGCTCATTGAGCGTTACACCTTCGAGAATTTCGTCGTTGGGCCGTGCAATCAGTTTGCCCATGCCGCTTCGAAGGCCGTCGCCACCCGCCCCTCCGGCAGCTACAATCCCCTTTTTATTTACGGCGGCACTGGCATCGGCAAAACGCACCTCATGCACGCCATCGGCCTCGCGCTCGGCAATGCCTCGCCAGGCACCCGCATCGTCTACACGTCGAGCGAGCGCTTCGTCAACGACATGGTCACCTGCATCAAGACCGAGCGCATGCCCTCTTTCCACTCCTACTACCGCTCGGCCGATGTGCTGCTGATCGACGACATTCACATCATTGCCGGCAAGGAACGCACCCAGGAGGAGTTTTTCCACACCTTCAACGATCTCTATGAACACAAGAAGCAGATCGTCATTTCGAGCGATTCGGCACCCCATGAAATCACCGGCCTCGTCGAGCGGCTCCGTTCCCGCTTCGAGTGGGGATTGATGGTGGACATGCAGCCACCCGATCTCGAAACGAAAATGGCGATCCTCGATAAGAAGGCCGAGGCCGAGGGAGTCACTCTCCCGGACGACGTGCGAATTTTCATCGCCACCAAGACGAAGTCGAGCGTCCGCGAATTGGAAGGCGCTCTGGTCAGGGTGCTGGCCTGCTCCTCCATGAATCGTGTGCCTGTCACGCTTCAGTTGGCCCGTCAGACCCTCTCCAACCTCGGAGATCAGGGCGAGCGCCGCATCACCATTGACGCCATCCAGAAAGCCGTAGCCGCCAAATTCAAGCTCCAGCAGCAGCAATTGCGTCAGCGCAGCAATGCCCATTCCATCTCCTATCCCCGCCAGATTGCGATGTATCTCGCGAAAGAGCTCACTCCCGCATCCCTTACCGAAATCGGTCGGGCATTCGGAGGAAAACATCACACCACCGTGATGCATTCCATCCAAAAAATCGAAGCGGAGAAGCAAAGCAATCCGGAAACGGCCAAAATTATCCAGAGTCTAACCGACTCACTAAACTAGCACTTAATCGTCAGGATTCACCCCCGTGTGGAAAACAAGTCCTGCTCCGCGGGCCCGCCTCCCCCTGTTCGCGGCTCGCGCTTCGACGCGCCGCTTCGTTCGTCCCGGAACATGGCTCGAAGTACTCAGATTTTGTATAATTTAGAGTTGACGCAGTGGTCCCCAAAAACCTCCAATTTCGCTGTGGCGCGATGCAATCGCTGCTGGGTCCCGGCTAGGTACGCGTCCAATCGACCAAACGGAAAGGGCTCCCCATGGAATTCACGGTAAGCAAGTCGGATTTCCTGCGTGAACTGGCGTTCACGCAAGGCGTCGTCGAGAAGAAGACCACCATACCTATCCTCGCGAACCTTCTCATTGAGGCCACCGACGGCCAGATCCGTCTCACCGCCACTGACCTGGAGCTCGGCGTCCAGTGCGCGTGCAAGGCCACCGTGCAGACCCCCGGCGCGGGCACTGTTCCCGCAAAGCGCTTGCTCGACTTCGTTCGCCTGCTGCCCGACGAAGAGATTCGGTTCAAGTTTCTGGACAATCACTGGGTGAGCATCACCTGCGGGCGCTCAAGAACCAGAATCGCGGGCCTGGCTCGCGAAAGTTATCCGGAATTGCCCGTGGCGCCGGCGGAAACGCTGCCCGTGCCTTCCGCCGCGCTGCGGCAGATGATCAGCCGGACGATGTTCGCCATTTCCGCGGAGGAATCGCGCTTCACCCTCAACGGAGCGCTCTTGGTGCTGGATCCCGCCTCCATGAAGATGGTGGCCACCGATGGCCATCGTCTGGCTCATGTCATGACGGCCGCACCCATTGAGGGCCTGCAGTCGACGCAATCCGCCCTGCTGCCCCGAAAGGCGATGGCTGAGATTCTCAAGCTGGCTGAAGCGGCCGGCGAGGATGCCGTGATCCGTTTCGCGGCGGACGATAACCACCTCTTCTTTAGCGCGGCGGACCGCTCGCTCATCACCCGCAAGCTCACCGGTTCCTTCCCCGACTACGAACGTGTGCTTCCCAAAGAGCAGACGCATGTGCTTGTGCTCCTCAAGGACGATATTCGCTCCGGCCTCGAACGCGTAGCGCAATTCTCGGATGAGCGCTCCAGAGCCGTGAAGCTCCAGTTCGGCGACAGCGAACTCAAGATTTATTCGTCGATTTCCGATACCGGCGAGAGTGAGGAATCGATCCCGGTGGATTATACTGGCGACGTTGCCGACATCGGCTTCAACGCGCAGTACATCCTCGAATTCCTCCGGGCCGTGCCGGATGAGCACATCCGGTTCTGTTTCCGCGATGCCCAGAGCGCCGCGGAGTTTCAACCGGGCACCGCCAGCGACGAGACCCATTCCTACCGCTACGTTGTGATGCCCATGCGCGTCTGACCTCGCGGCGTTGCGAGGCGCGCCGCTGGCGGCCTGGCGCTACCATCGAGACCATTGAGAGACTATGAGTAAGAACAATCATTCGGAAGAGGAAAACAACAACCAGTTGTACGACTCTTCGAGTATCCGTGTGCTTGAAGGGCTGGAGGCCGTTCGCAAACGCCCGGCCATGTACATCGGATCCACCGGCGAGCTGGGGCTGCACCATCTGGTGTATGAGGTCGTGGACAACTCGGTCGACGAGGTCCTGGGCGGATTCGCTTCCGAAATCAGCGTCGAAATCCACATCGACAATTCTCTGACCGTTACCGACAATGGCCGCGGAATCCCTGTCGATATCAAAGAGGAGTTCGGCGTCTCCGCGGCCGAAATCGTGATGACCAAGCTTCACGCGGGCGGGAAGTTCGACACCAACAGCTACAAGGTTTCGGGCGGCTTGCACGGCGTGGGTGTGAGCTGCGTCAATGCGCTCTCGGAGTCTCTCACCCTGGAAATCTGGCGCAACGGCTTCACGCATGAGCAGGAGTTTTCCAAGGGCATCCCCCTCTACCCGCTGAGGGTCTCCGGCAAGGCCGGCAAGAAAACGGGCACCAAAGTGACGTTCCGGCCGGACGCCACCATCATGACCGCCACCGAGTTCAATTACGACACTCTGGCCCGGCGTCTGCGCGAGATGGCCTTCCTCAACAAAGGTCTGAAGATCCACCTCACCGACGAGCGTCCTGACCCCCCAAAGCAGGCCGAATTTCTCTACGAGGGCGGCATTGCGGAATTCATTCAGCACCTCAACGCCGGCAAGCAGACTCTGCACCAGACCCCCATTTACATCGAAGGCTCCAAGGAGACGCCCAACGGCCTCCTCACCATGGAAATTGCCTTCCAGTACAACGACTCCTATTCGGAGACCGTGCTCAGCTTTGCCAACAACATCAACACCGTCGATGGCGGCACCCACCTAAGCGGCTTCCGTTCCGCGCTCACCCGCACGATTAATGCCTACGGGCAATCCGCGGGCTTGTTCAAGGATGTCAAAGAGAATCTCACCGGAGACGATGTCCGCGAAGGCCTGACGGCGGTGGTGAGCGTGAAGATCCCCCAGCCCCAGTTTGAAGGCCAGACGAAAGGCAAGCTGAACAGCGATATCCAGGGTGTCGTCACCCAGTTCGTGAATGACAACCTGGGCGCATTTTTCGAAAAGAACCCCACCATCGCCAAGCGCGTGGTGAGCAAAGCGATTGATGCCGCCCGCGCGCGCGAGGCTGCCCGCAAGGCCCGCGACCTCACGCGGCGCAAGGGCGCGCTCGATTCCGGCGGCCTGCCCGGCAAACTCGCGGATTGCCAGGAAAAGAATCCCGAGCTGTGCGAGCTTTTCCTCGTCGAGGGCGAATCGGCAGGAGGCACCGCCAAAAGCGGGCGAGACCGCAAGAACCAGGCCATCCTCCCCTTGAAGGGCAAAATCCTCAACGTGGAGAAGGCCCGCTACGACAAGATGCTGGGCCACGAGGAAATTCGGGCCATGATCACCGCGATCGGCGCGGGCATTGGCAAAGACGACTTTGACCCAACCAAGCTGCGCTATCACAAGATCATCATCATGACCGATGCCGATGTGGATGGCTCCCACATTCGCACGCTCCTGCTCACCTTCTTCTTCCGCCACATGCAGGAGTTGATCACGCGCGGGCACGTCTTTGTGGCGCAGCCCCCGCTGTACAAGATCAAGCAGGGCCGCAGCGAAATCTACATTAAGGACGACAAGGAATTCTCCACCGAGATCCTCCGCCGCGCGATGCGCAACATCCGCGTGGAAGTCGGCAACAATGGCGCTGGTCCAAAGACACTCGACCCGGGCGAACTGCAGAAGTTTCTCCTCGCGCTCGAAGATCTCACTGCCCTCGCGCCCAAGCTCGAACGGCGCTTGCGCGATGCGCGCGTCGTGGAGATGCTGCTCGATACCAGCCTGAAACTCGACAAGCGCGACGACGTTACCGGCAGCCGCGAAGACGTGCCGGAAGGCCTCGCTATCCTCAAGCGAAGGATGGAGGCGGTCGGCCTCAAACCTGAGCTGAGCTGGGAAGAGGAATATTCTTCTCACCGTCTCACCTATCTCGACTCCACCCGCGCGGAGCGCCACATTGGCGTGGAGCTGTTCCAAAGCCCCGAATACCGCCGCTTCCGTGTGATCGCGCGCGACATAAGCCAGAGCAATCATGCTCCCTTTACCGTCGCCAGGGGCGACGCTCGCGACGAAGTGCCGGACTGGCGCACGCTGCTTGAAACCGTGAAGAAGGAAGGCATGAAGGACGCCTCCGTCCAGCGCTACAAGGGCCTGGGCGAAATGAATGCCGAGCAGCTCTGGGAAACCACGATGAACTCCGAGCAGCGCACTCTCCTGCAAGTGCGGCTCGAAGACCTCATCGAGTGCGAAGAAATCTTCTCTACCCTCATGGGCGAGAACGTCGAAAGCCGCAGAAAGTTCATCGAGGACAACGCGCTCGACGTAAAGCATCTCGATATCTAACGCACCCGCCACGCCGGGCACTCCACCACCCGGCGTGGCGTCTCCCCTCCTCCCGCCTCTCCCAAACCGCCCGTGCCATCCCTCTGGAAACTGGGTTCCGGCACTTGCGCTCCAGCCTCAACTTTGTTCAGCTAGTGTCTTGCAGCGGAGCTTCACAGATTTCGGGAGGGACAGATAATGTCGGAGAAGCACGGAGACGTCACGCGCCGGGGTTTTGGAAAGACCCTCGCCGCGGCGACAGCGGCGGTGGCGCCGGCGGCAACGGTGGCGTCGGCTCAGATTGCCTCGCCGGGGCCTGGCCAGTTTGGGCCGGTCGTCGTCGGGAATTACCGGCCCGTCGACCAGATCGTCATGGGCGGTATCGGCATCCGCTCGCGGGGAATGGCGGACCTCCGCATGCTCCTCGGCGATGACCGCGTCAAATTCGTTGGAATCGCCGACGTCCGCGAGGACGCGCGCGAAGCCGTCAAAAGCACCGTTGACGGTTACTACAAGAACAACGATTGCAAGATGTACCGCGATGCGGCCGAGATCCTGGCGCGCCCCGATATTGACGCTCTCCTGATCGCCACCAGTGACCGCTGGCATGGCCTGATGGCCATGTGGGCCGCCCAGTCCGGCAAGGACATGTACATCGAAAAGCCCGGCGCGATGTCGATCAATGAGTCCTACGCGATGGCGGACAACGTGAACCGCTACGGCATCGTCTATCAGTCCGGCGCGCAGCGCAAGAACCAATACGCATTCGAGTTCGCCGTCGGCCTCGCCCGCAGCGGCAAACTCGGGCGGCTCACCGCCGTCCATGCCGACACCGCAATCGGTCTCGGCACCGTGGATGAAGGCGGCCATAGCTGGTGGCCCGAAGAGAAACCCGAGCCGGATCCGCTCGTGTTCGATTGGGATAAGTGGCTCGGCCCCTGCCTCTGGCGGCCCTACAACTCAAATTACAAGGACCGCGGTCGCGGCCAGTTCTGGGATTTCCACGCCGGTCTTCTCGAATGGGCGTCGCACACCGTGGCCATGGCGCAATGGGCGGCCGATATGGAGCACACCCAGCCCGTTGAATACATTCCCGAAGGGCCGAACTTCCGGGGCGACGGACTCATCGAGCGCTACACCATCCGCTGCCGTTACGCCAACGGCATTCAGCTCATCCTCCGAAACCATAGCTGGCGGCTCCTCGGTTCCTGCAGCAACTTGTTCGAAGGCACCGAAGGCTGGGTGGAAGTCGGGGACAGCGGCCGCATTGAGGTGTCGGACAATCTGAAATCGCTGGTGCCCAAGAAGACCGGTCGCGCCTATGACCCCACCGCCGAGCACCTTCGCGAGTTCGTGAGCTGCATTCGTTCCCGCACCCCTCCGCGCGCCAATGCCGTCGCCACCTGCAATACGCACGTGGCCTCGCACGCCGCCTGGATCGCGGCCCAGTTGAACCGGCGTCTCGAATGGGATCCGGAAAAGCGGATGTTCATCAACGACGAGGAAGCCAACCGCATGCGCAGCCGAGCCTACCGGGAACCCTGGCGAGCCGAAGCCCTGGCGACCAGCATGTAAGCAGCAGGGAAGGGAGATCACAGCAATGGCACAACAGACGACAGGAACAACCCAGACCTCACCGCAGCCGGCGGCGCCGAAGCCCGCGCCACCCAAGCGGATACCGCTTCCCACGATTCCGCCGGAACTCGACGCACTGCCCATCTGGACGCTGGGCGCGCCCGCGCTCGTGGCGATGCTGAAAGACCCAAAATCTAGCCTGTTCCAAAAGGCGATTGCCTGCAAGAAGTTGTCGATCAGCGGCGGCAAGGACGCCATCCCGCCGATGGCCGCGCTGCTCAGCCATCCGCAGTTGTCCTGCTACGCGCGCTTCGGAATGGAGCCGAATCCAGATCCTTCCGTCGACGACGCCTTCCGCGCGGCGCTGCCCAAATTGTCGGGCAAGCTGCAAATCGGCGTCATCAACAGCATCGGCGTTCGCAGGGACGCCAAAGCCGTCGGCGCGCTCGCCAAACTCATCGATCATAGTGACACGGATATTGCCCAGTCGGCCGCGGCGTCGCTGGGCATGATTGGCGGCCATGAAGCCGCCAGGGTGCTGCAAGCGGCCCTGGGCCGGACGCAGGCTCCCGTTTTCCCCGTGGCGGCGAGAGCCATGCTGCTTTGTGCCGAAGACGTGATCGTCAAAGACCGCGCTCATGGTCTTGCGCTCTATCGCGAACTCAGCGCGGAAACGATGCCGAAACCCGTCCGCTTGGCTGCGCTGCGGATTCTGAACGCGGCAGGCCCCGCGCCGGAATACACCAACCGATGGCCCGCGCCCACCGGAGAAGCGGCCAAGCAGGATAAGAGCGGATTCCTTGGCCGCTAGACTGGCGTCCGTTCCCAGCGTCCCTCAAGCCTTGTCAACGCCAAACCAGCCTATACCGAAAACACCCGGTATAGGCTGGTTTTATTTCGTGCGGCCTTCGCAACCTTCCCCTCGCCCGCGCTATTTTCGGTGGGCCTCGATCATCGAGCGGTCAAACACGTCTTTTAACCGCATCCCCGTAATCAGGAACGCCACGAAGCCCGTCACCACCAGCGGAACCGTGATCACCGCGAACAAGACCGTCGCGAGCCCCGTCGCCGTGTTGCGGTCGACGCCAAACAGGCTCAGCCCCAGCACCAGCACCGCCTGCGTAACGCCCACATTGCCCGGCCCTTGCGGAACCACCGTGCCCAGGCGCAGGATGATCAGCACGGTGGTCGCGGCAAAGATGCTGAGGTGTACTCCATACCCGTGTGCCAGCGCGTAAATCGGCACCACCTGGAAGAGCAAATAAAAGAGGCTCAGCAGAAAGGACCACAGCAGTGTTCGTGATCGCCCGAGCGCATTGAAGCCGAGCAGAAACGCCGCGAACTTCTGCGTCCGTTTGCCCATCTGGGCAAATCGATGCGCAAGCTGCCTGCTGTACATCAGCGTTACCAGCGCGCACGCCAGAATCACCACCAGCGCGGCAAGTGCCTGTGCTCCCCACACCACGCTCTGCGGGAGGTCCACGAAGCTCACCGCCACCCCGAACAACGCCAGCAGCCAGACGCCGTCCATCACGCGCTCCAGCACCGCAGACGAAAAGACGATACTCAGCCGGATTCGGGCCCACTTGGCAAGCAGAAAGCAGCGCAGCACTTCACCGGTTCGCATCGGAAGCACTTCGTTGGCGAAAATGCCAACGTAGACGGCCCTCGTCGCGAGCGTGGGCCGCACATGGCCCACCGGCCGCAGCGCGAGGCTCCATCGCCAGCCCTGCACGAAGTAGGTGCCCACCTCGAATGCGCAGCCGATCGCCACCCAGTGCCAATCCACCCGCAGCAGTTTCGGCAGTTCCTTATGCCACGGGTAGCCCCAATAGACCCAAATCAGGCATCCAATCGAGAGCACGTAGCCGACGGCGGGAATGATCCAGGACGATTTTTGCGAACGGGGCGTCTCGTCCGGGACGCCCGGGGGCTGCAGCGCTGTTGCCATTCGGCTTACTTCCATCATAGTGGGTAGCCGGCCATTCGCGCCGTTCCGAAACAGCCGGGGAGTCCCGCGAAGCCAAGTCCCCGCGAGCCGTGTGGAATACTGAGAGTCCAGGCCCCAACCATGGAAATGGAAACCCCCGCCCTCCCGCGTATTGTCCTGACAATCGGGTTTCCCGGTTCCGGCAAGAGCACCTGGCTCGGCAACCGCGGAATCACGCCCCTCTCCTCCGATGCGCTCCGCAAGCTGCTGCTCGACAACGAAGATAACCAGACCGCCAATCGAAGCATCTTCATGGTGCTGCGTCAGTTGCTAAGGAAACGGCTGCAATTGAAGCGGCCCGTCACCTACGTGGACGCAACCCATCTGAGCGCCTGGGAGCGGGAGCCCTACTTTCATCTTGCGAAGCTCCATGGCGGCGATGTCGAGGCTCTCTGGTTCGATGAACCCTTCGAACTCTGTTTGGAGCGCAATGCCGCCCGTCCGCGGGTGGTGCCCCTCGATGTCATGCACCGCATGCGGCAGCGCTTCCAGCCGCCCACGCTGCGGGAAGGCTTCTCAAGAATTGTCGTCTTGCGGGAAGGCGCTGTCCGGACAATTCCGCCAGAAGGGGAGCACCATTAGCCAGATCGTCAGGGGCAGCACGAGAGACAGGCCGACGTAGAGCGAAGCCTGCCGCACCGGCACGCCGTAATCGATAGCTGCGCTCGCGGCGAAGCTGGCCATCGACACCACCAGGAAGTGAAAGGCGAATTCCGCGGCAAACACCCTGCCGCGAAAGCGATTCTCGGTGAGCAGCATCAGCAGAGTCGTCGAGAAAACCCAGATGATCGAACCGCCCGCGTGCGCCAGAACCACGCATAGCCCGGCTGCCCAGGCGTTGGGTGCGTACGACAGCAGGGCGTAGCCGGAAACGGACATCGCAAACCCCACGGCGATGCCGCGCCTCATGCGCCGCTCGCTGTTGCCCGCCCATCCCGCGCCAATCAGCGGACCCAGCAGCGCGCCCACGCCGCGCCAGGCCATCAGCAGGCTCATGCCGAGCATACCCGCGCGGCTCGTGTCGCTCAAAGCGTTCGTCATCGGGAACACGCGTTCGCCGTAGATCGGCAGAATCACATTGTGTGCGCCCATCAGCCCGAGGCCGCCCTTGAGGCACAGCACCGCCACCCGCTTCCGGTCTTCCCGCACATAGCGAATGCCCTCGAAGGCCGGGGTGAAATCGAATAATTCTTGCGCCCGAAATGGCGGCGAATTCTCAATGTGCTTCTCCGCGCCGCGCATCCGGCTGATGAACCAGGCGGAAAGCAAGAACGTGAATGCGTTGATCACGAACGCCGTTGGCCGCCCGAACAGCGCCGCCACCGTGCCCCCCAGCGTCGCGCCCACGGCCAGATTAAAGCTCCACGTCGCGGCGGAGAGGGCGTTCCCTCTCACCAGGTGGCGGCGGGGCAGAATCGTGGGCACCATGGCGCTCCGTCCCGGTTCAAATAGCCCCCAGGCCATCGTTTCGAGCGGCAGCAGAACGTAGATCAGCCACACCATCTCCGCGCGGTCGATCAGCAGCATCGCCAGAACCACGAAGAAGCGCACCACGTCGGCGAAGATCATCAGTTTCTTGCGGCTTAACCGGTCGTTAAGGGCACCCGCGGCGGGGGCGATCAATACTTGAGGAAGCACCTGCAGAACGATCGCGATGCCAATGGATTCGGCGCTCCCGGTCAGATCGAGAAGCAGGCTGTAGAGCGCGACGGTATAGAACCAATCGCCCAGTTCGCTGACAATTTGAGCCAGCCAGAGCCAGCGGAAGTCCGGATGCTCCCGGAGCAGGTTGGAATACTCGGCAATGCGGGCGGCGATGCCACTACGAACCATGCAAATAGAGCCCCATTCGCTCCTTGGCAAGCCGCACGGTTGCCTCGGCGATGGGTCTCACTCTTTCGGCGCCTTCGTCCAGAATCCGTTCGATTGTCGATGCATCTTCCCGGATCTCTCGGTATCGCCGCTGGATTGGCTCGAGCCCGGCGACTACCGCTTCCGCGATGCGCTTCTTCAAATCGCCGTACCGCATCCCGGCGAACTCTGTCCGCACCTGCTCATCGGTCGTTTCCGTGAAGGCCTGGTAGATCGCCAGGAGGTTTGCCACGCCGTCGCCCATCGAGTCAAAATCAACGGCGGGGTTCGAATCCGTTGTGGCCCGCATAATCTTCTTGTGGGCCGCCTTCAGGTCGTCCAGCAGCCACACCGCGTGGTTGGCCACCGGCACGGACTTCGACATTTTCTTTGAAGGGTCGTCGAGCCCCATAATCCGCGCGCCCACGCTCGGCAGCTTCGTGGCCGGCATCGCAAACGTCTCTCCGTAAAGAGAGTTAAACCGTTGCACGATGTCGCGGGTCAGCTCCAGATGCTGGCTTTGGTCCTCGCCCACCGGCACCGCCGCCGCCTGGTAGAGCAGAATATCCGCCGCCATCAGCACCGGGTATTGCAGCACTCCGCTGCCGATCGCATCCTTGTTCTCCGTCTTCGCCTTAAACTGCGTCATTCGCTGGAGCCAGCCCACCTGAGAGACACAGGTGAGCAGCCAGGCCAGTTCCGCATGCCCGCTCACGGCCGATTGCACGAAAATAGAAGAAACCTTCGGATCGATCCCCGCCGCCACGTAGAGCGCGGCCACTTCCCGGATCCGCGCCCGCAGTGCGGAGGGTTCCTGGTAATCGGTGATCGCATGCAGGTCGACAATGCAGTAAATACACTCATACTGGTGCTGAATGCGCACCCAATTCTTCAGCGCCCCAAGGTAATTGCCAATGTGCAAATTGCCTGTGGGCTGCATTCCGGAGAAAACACGTGGTCTCATCGAAGTAGAGGAAACTTCCATCGTATGGGATGCCATCCTTGAAAACCAACCTCGCCGCCCGAATTGAGAAAGTCGCCACCGATGAATGAACCTATCACGAATTCCCTCCCGAAGCCGGAGACGCAATCCAGCCCAGCCTGCCACGGCCAGGTAGAGAAACTCGTTTTCGGGGGCGCGGGCCTCATCCGGCACGAAGGCAAGACGGTCATGCTGCCCTGGGTCGCCCCCGGCGAACGGGTCGAGTTCAAGATCGCTAGGGACCACAAACAGTGGGCGGAAGGCGAAGTCCTTTCCATCGAAGAGCTATCGCCTGAGCGCACAGAGCCTTTCTGCGGCGTGTATGGCCGTTGCGGCGGCTGCCAGTATCAGCACATGAACATCGAGTTCCAGCGGCTCCAGAAGGCATCCATTCTTCTGGAAACGCTGGAGAGGGTAGGGAACATCCGGCCGGAACTTCCCGTGGAAATCCTCTCGGGCGAATCGAGAGGCTATCGCAACCGTGTGCAGATTCACATCGATGGCACCCGGATCGGCTACCACTCCGCCTCCAGCCGCCGTTTGGTGCCCATCGAAGAGTGCCCCATCGCATCTCCCACGCTGAACAAAGCCATTCAGGCCCTGAAGCAAATGGCCCGGGAGCAGCGGTTCCCCCGCTTCGTGGAGAGCATCGAACTGTTTTCAAACGAGCGCGAAACCCTTCTCAATATCCTCGAAACCAGGGGAGGCCAGCGCCGGGTAGCCAAATGGTTTATTGACTGGTGTGCCGAACGGATTCCCGGCTCCCATCAAAGCGCGTTGGTGTACAACGCCGCCGGGTTCGACTTCCAGGTCAACCACCGCTCCTTCTTCCAAACCAATCGCTTCCTCATGGATGCTCTCGTCGGGAGAGTTCTTCGCCACGCAAATGGAACAAAGGCGCTGGATCTTTATAGCGGTGTGGGCCTTTTCGCGCTGCCGCTTTCCAGAAAGGGAATTTCTACGACGGCTGTAGAATCATCGGCCTCGGCCGTGCGGGATCTGGAGGCAAACGCTGCCAATCACAGCGCGCGCATCGACGCCGTACGGGGCACCGTCGATCAATTCCTGGCCTCGATCCAGAATGCGCCCGATCTTGTCATTGCAGATCCGCCCCGCGCCGGCCTCGGCAAACAGGTCGTTCAGGATCTCCTGAGGCTGAAGCCCCGGCACCTCACCCTCGTAAGCTGTGATCCTGCTACCCTCGCCCGGGATCTGAAGACGCTCCTAGCGGGCGGTTACCATCTCCAGGATCTCAGCTTGGTGGACCTTTTTCCAAACACGGCGCACATCGAGACCGTCTGCGATCTCTCGTTTGTCGGCTAGCGCGATGTCTCGCCAAGGGTAGGCCGCCACGAGCGGAGTTTCGTCGCGATCAATGAGAATGCTCCCCTGCCGGTTCCACGGGGGGTACGGGGGCGTCACCGGTCACTTGTACCGATCCCAGCCACATGGCATTGTTCTCTACTATAAGTGTCGCTTTAATGCTCTTACCGGGTGCAAGCTTTGCCAGATCCTCTGCCTCCGGAACGGAAAAGCTCATTGTCATCGCGTCCATGAGATCCGCGATCTTGTCGTGCTGAATCACCGCCGATTTATCGGCGGCGTCCACGCGGACCACGGTCCCCCGAACCTCGTAGTGGTGCGCGGCATCGGCGGAAACTGGCGGCTTCTCGGCCTGCTCGCCGCATCCCGATAACCCGCTCATCGCTGCCGCGGCCAGCACCAGGGTCCAAAACCATCGCCTATGCATCGCGATGCACCGTATCGGGAGAAAATGCAGGCAGACAAATCGCCACATATTCCGCGCCTTCCTCGCCGGGTGTGCTGTATCGAATCCATTCACCCGCTGTGGTTGCCACCGCCTGCCCGGAGTTCACATCCATGCTGCCTCCTTCGAATTCCACCCGCAGAACTCCTTTCAGCACCAGCGTAAACTCATCGAAATCCGGTCGCTGCCCCGGTTCCTCCCAGCCCGCGGGGCTGGTCATCCGGGCCACGCTCAACCCGCTGTCGCCCGAGTTCACGCGCCCGACAAACTCCTCAATGATCTTCGGCTTGTTCCCCTCCGCGGGGATCACCGTTGCTGCTTCAATCCTTCGCGGCAAGGTATCCTACCTCCTTGGCTATTCAACCACAGATTTCCATATCCTCAATACCGGAGGTCCGCAATGGCTGAGCCAGACGCCTCACGTCTTCCCGCGCGCGTGCTGATTCTCGGATGTGGCTACACCGGCATTCGCGTGGCACGCTGGCTGGCCTCCCTCGACGTTTCGGTCGTCGCCACAAAGAGAGAGCTGGATGCGAGCGCACTGCACGAGGCCGAATCCGGGATCGAAATGCATCGCTTCGATGCGCTAAACCTCGAAGATCTGCACAGTCTTCCTACGCTTGTCGAATCGTGCGAGGCGGTTGTCTTCTCCATTCCCACTCTGAGGCTGCGGGGTGCCTTGGTTGAACGCCTGCCGGACGTCATACGTTCGATACCGGATCGCGGCATCCGGTGCATCTACCTTTCGACCACAGGAGTCTATGGGAAGCAACATCACGTGGACGAATTAACTCCGCCCGCGCCTGGCTCCCCGCGCGAGTGGCTGCGCGTAGAGGCCGAGAATTCCATCCTTTCCGGGTTCCAATCTTCCCTTGTCCTCCGCCCGGCCGCGATCTACGGTCCGGGGCGTGGGGTGCATGTTTCCATGCGGGAGGGGCGCTATAGGCTCACCGGTGATGGGTCGAACTACATCAGTAGGATTCACGTCGACGATCTGGCGGCCCACGTCGTTGCCGCACTCCGTTCCAGCCTTTCCGGTGCCTGGCCGGTGGCCGACGAATCCCCCAGCACCCAGCGGGACATGGCGGCGTTCTGCGCGAGTCTCCTGGGTCTGCCCATGCCGCTCCAGGCGGAACCGGACAGCGTCTCGGAAACCCTCCGGGCCAACCGGCGCGTCGACGGTGACGCGATCCGAAGACTCCTCGCCATCACGCTTCGGTATCCAAGCTTCCGCGAAGGGGTGCCCGCCTCGATCCGTGAGGAAGAACTCGGGTCAACCCCGAACCGCTAGTCTCCCCCGACGAGCAGCACCACGGCCTGGGCTTCCGCCGAGAGTCTCTCCCCTACCGGCCCCACCTGTTCCGCCGTCTTGAACTTCACGGATACCGCATCCACATCAAGCTGAAGAATCTCGCCCAGGCTCTCGCGAATTGGCAAGCGAAAGTCCTTCAGCTTTGGCCTCTGCAGGATCACCGTCGTATCCAGATTCGCGATCTGGTAGCCGCGCTCCTGCACTAATCCGTGGGCATGCTCCAGAAACTGGCGGCTGGCCGCGCCGCGCCAGAGTGGATCGGTGTCCGGAAAGTGCATGCCGATATCGCCCAGCGCAAGCGCTCCAAGCAGCGCGTCGGTCACCGCATGCAGCAAAATATCCGCGTCCGAATGCCCGTCAAGCCCCAAATCCGAGGGAACGGTCACGCCCCCCAGAATCAAGGGCCGGCCCTCTTTCAGCCGATGCGTATCCCAGCCCAGCCCCACGCGCCACTTCCTCATTGTCCCGTGCGCTCCTTGGCTTCCAGGCTCATGTAAAAATTCGCCAGCTCAAGATCGGAGGCTTTCGTGATCTTGATATTCCGCTCGCTGCCGGGAACCACCGTCACAGGCACTCTCTCCAGTCGTTCCACCAGACTCGCCTCATCGGTGCCGGTAAAATTCTCCGCGCCCGCTTTCGCGAACGCTTCTCTCAGCAGGGCCACCCGAAAGACTTGTGGCGTTTGCGCAAGCACCAAGTGCTCCCGCGGGATCGTGCTCCGGATCTCATGCAAATGCACTTGCTTCACCGTATCCACCGGCACCACACCAAGAATCGCTGCGCCTGTCTCGGCGGCGGCGGCGATGGCCGCCTCGATCTTGTCCACCGGGGTGAAGGGTCTCACCGCGTCATGCACGGCCACCAAGTCCACATCGTCCCCAAGCGAGGCGAGCGCATTTGCCACGCTTTCCTGCCTGGTATCGCCGCCGGCCACAATCCGCACTCGCTTCGAAAAATTCTCCTGCGTCACCTCCGCTTCCACCCACTCCATATCCTCGGGGCGCAGCGCGACAACAATTTCCCGTACCGACGGACAGCCGTCAAAACGCCGGATCGTATGGATCAAAATCGGCGATCCTTGCAATTTAAGAAACTGCTTGCGGCTGCTCGGGGGCTCCCCGCCGCCCGGCACCATTCGGGTGCCGAGTCCCGCAGCCGGAAGAATTACTGACACGTTCATGTTTGCCTCGGTTCGCACGGTCGGGTGGAATACTTGCCCGCAATCCAGCCTCGCCGCTACGGGTTGCTCACCCTCAAAGAATGGGCGCACCCTCGCCGGTCTCCGCTCGGCGGTGCCAGCATACCGCGCTAAGTTCTTCTATTCTAACGCCGCTGCGTTGGGTCGCTGCAGTCGCGGGTAGGATGTCGCCAGCGCCTCACTCCACGCGCTAACCGCCCCCCGCGATGTTCGCGGAAGAGCCTTCTCGCTGGCCCCCCTTTTCTGGGGAAGCGCGCTCGTGCGTGGCGTGTGCCCGCTCGTCGTGACGGCCGAAAATCATCTTTCCCGCTGTCGTCTGAAGCACGCTCGTAACCGTGATATCCACCGTTTTCGAAATCAGACGCCTCGCGTTGTCCACCACCACCATCGTGCCGTCATCGAGATACGCCACTCCCTGATTGAACTCCTTGCCCTCTTTCAGAATAAACACGCGCATCATCTCACCCGGAAGCACCACGGGTTTCAGCGCATTCGCCAGTTCGTTGATATTCAGAACTTGAACGCCGTGAAGCTGTGCCACCTTGTTCAGGTTGAAGTCGTTCGTGACAATCGAGCAATCGTACTTCTTCGCCATCTCGATCAGCTTCATATCCACTTCTGGCGCATTCGGGAAATCATCCTCAAGAATCTGCACGTTCAAGTCGGTAAACTTCTGAATGCGCTGCAGGATATCGAGGCCGCGCCGGCCTCGGTTCCGCTTGAGTGGATCGGCGGAATCGGCGACAAACTGTAATTCCCGCAGCACGAATTGCGGGATCACCAGCGTGCCTCCCAGGAAACCGGTCTCGGCGATATCGGCGATCCGCCCATCGATAATCACGCTGGTATCGAGCACCTTAAAAACTTGCCTCGGCGCTTTCTCTCCGCCAAATAGTCCTCCAAATGCGGAGAGATTGAGCATGTCGCCCTTGGTTGCGCCCACAAGCAGCCCAACGTATCCCATCCACATCAGGATCAGGATCTGCAGAAAGGGAAGGGTATTCAGACTCGCGGGAATCGCCCGCTCCAGGATAAGAGAAACCAGAAAAGCGCCGAGTATTCCCAGCAGAGAGCCAACGGCGGCTCCCATCAATCGCTTCAAGCTCACCTGTTTCAGCCGGATCTCGAATGCCACAATCAAGACGCCGGCCAACGCGCCCACCCCGCCGGAGAGGACCGGAGTGAGTCCGAAGGGAACCAGGAAATAGCCGCAAGCGAATAGAAGGATGATAAAGGCGGCTCTTAGCAGAGAAAGAGAAAGGACATCCAAGAAGCAACCTCAGTAACGAAATTCCGCTGCCACTTTGTCTATCTACAGCCGCCGAACTCCGCCAAGTTCTAGAGGGATGCGGACCTAGCTGTCCGTCGATGGGATAGTCTTGTTGCCAACCTGCGGTGAGGCAAGTATACCACTGTCAATTTCGGTCGGCACTCCATTCGGGTGCCCGCGGATCGGGAACGGATATATTTTCCGGCGGTTAGGTGTGCAAAGGCGAGGAGAGAGCTGGATTGGATCGGAGGGGAAGTCCCCGCCGTAACGGCAGGCCATCGGCGGGTAGGGCTAGGGCGTTTCCAAAAACCGGGGTGGCGAACCCGAGGCCCGCCACCGGGGTTTTCGAAAGTTTATAGGGCTTTGGCAAGCTCTTCCGCAAACGCCGTCTTGGGAGCGTTGGTTCTCTTCGCGCCGGCGGCGGTGCCTGTGCGACGAACACCACGAGCGCGGGATGCGCCCTGCGGATCTGTTGTGCCAGTGGCCGCGCCCATACGCTGGCCACCTCGTTCATCCCGGCGTTCGTTGCGGGAGCGAGGCGGCTGCGCCGGGTTGGCTCGCAGCAGCTTGCCATCAAGCGGGGCACGATCAAAACGCTTGATGATCGCTTGCATTTCTTCGGCATTCGGCGCCTCGATGAAAGCGAAACCCTTGGATTCCTGTGTTTCTGGGCTGCGGATTACTTTGATGGAATCGCAGACGAAAGATTCAGCCATAAGCCAGGACTGAATATCTTCCGCGGTCACCCAGGGTGGCAAGTTACCAAGAAAAATGGTGAAGCTCATTCTAGAAAAAGGGGTCTCCGTGATCGGAAATTGGGGGGCCCAATGGAAAAGGAATGATCCATGTGCGGCCCCTTAATGGTAGCAAAAATTTACAACGAAAGCCAAGAAGCGAAAAACCCGTTCCGCGGCAATCGAGAAAAACGGCGCGAATTGTCCCTTGTTCCTCTGTCGCGGCAGTCCTACCAAGTCCCCACCCGAAGCGCCAGGCCCATTGTGACCGTGAAACTGTCCGGGTAGGAGGCATTCCCCTGTGTCGCCAGCCATGCGTGCGTATAGTCGACCGAGGCTAGGCGAAACGACAGCGCCGGCTTGATCGGCATTTCCAATCCGCCTCCCACCGAGAGTGCGAATCCGTTTGCCTGCTGGCGGTCGATGTAGTCCCACCGGGAAGGGCGGCGATTCTTCGGGAGCCGGTCAATCTCGCGCACTTCATCGAGATAATCGTCCGGAATGCTCTCCACCGTCGCCCGCTTTCCGCCCACCATCACCTGCCCGTATGGCACCACTCGCCCGCCGCGGCGGCTCCATCGCGAACCGACGCGGTAATTTAGTATGTCGCCCGAAAGGCTGGGGTCGAACGTAAATAGCTTGCAGCCCCCCACATCCGCTACCCAACTGTGAACTGGGCCCACATTCCAAACCGCCGTCGCTCCCCCTCCGATACAGTCCAGTCCGGATCCTCCTCTCGGATGAAGGGAATATCGCGTCGCGATCGTGAACTCAAAAGGCGCAACTACCTTCCACGCGGGCGCTCCTTCCCGCGGAAGCGCCACGAGATCGCCGGGCCGGCCGGCCTTCTCCCTCGCCCTGCGTGCATGTTCCTCGCTCGCATTGTACGACCAGACTCCGGGCCGGCTGTCCCGCACCCAGGGTGCCCGCAGTTGCATCATGTTCGAAAAGGAACGCCCTGGGTTCAGCCAGCCCCGCGCCATCATTCTCAGCCACGGATTTTCCGTCCGCCCTTCAATCCGGCGGATCACATACCGGTCCAGTATGTCCTCGCCAACCATCCACATCGTCCCGATCATCGGAGTCGCCACGTGATCGACAAACCCCTGCTGCGGGTACGTGCTTTGAATCTTTCCGAGCGATGCCTCACTGAGCGGCCCAATCTCAAACTGAGTGCTGTACGCGAATGAATATGCCGCGGCTCTCAGCCGG
Organism: Bryobacterales bacterium; assembly: GCA_039812845.1. Classification (GTDB taxonomy): domain Bacteria; phylum Acidobacteriota; class Terriglobia; order Bryobacterales; family Bryobacteraceae; genus JACTMJ01. Next base: position 32,894 of record JBDIBK010000001.1, on the reverse strand, counting down.
GACTTCCAGTAATCCCGGTTGTTCCCGAATTCAATCGCGCGATACTTCGGATCGTTCGCCTGAAAGAGATACCCGGCAACCGCGCCCTGCAGCGGATGGCCCACGTAGTTGACATAGAAGGGGTCTCCATCGCTCCAGCCGTGGAGTGCCGAGAGGGATTGGTACCACCCATTCAGGAACGGCCCGCGCATCCCCTCCCGCGTGCCCTCTTCCGTCGCGAAACGGAATCCATGCTGCACGCCAAGGAAAAGCATCGACTGGCTGAGGAGCGGCTTCCACTGCACGGCTTCCGACGTTTCCTTGAAAGCCGCTGCCGCACCCGGTTCCGCCTCGGCGGACGAAGCATCGGAAGCGACAACTTCGGAGACAACAGCCTCCACTGGAGCCTCATTGCTCTCCGCATGAATCGGAATGCTCAGAAAAAGTGCCAGCATGATCGCCAGAGTGCGCATCCCCGCCCGCCGAACCTCACTCTGAGCCGGGAACCGCTGCGCGCGATACCGGTGCGCACAGATCCCTTCGGCAATCCTCAAATCACGCATGCACTCTCCTGCACAAATTCTGGAAGGTTCGGCGTCGTCTCCAAGCGCACCGAGGCCGAAATCGCGCCGCAAGTAATGAGACTGACGCACTCCGATTCCCGTTTCGGCGTCCTGCCGTCCGCGTTGCCGGCAGCCGCCGTGTCAGAGAAGCGCAAGCAGGAAGTGGATATCGGCGGCCCGCACGGAATGGGTAAGCGAGCCGGAACTGACGAAATCCGCGCCCGTTCGCGCATAGTCCGCCACCGTATCCAGGGTGATGTTGCCGGAGAGTTCCACGGAAGCGCGGCCGGCAATGGTGCCGATCCAGCCGCGCGCCTCCTCCGGCGTCAGGTTGTCGAGCAGCAGGCGGTCCGCGCCCGCGGAGAGTGCTTCGTCGAGCTCGGCCGGTGTCCGCACTTCCACTTCGGTCTTGAGGCCGGTCTGCCTGGCCTGCGCGATCGCGGCCGTGATGCCGCCCGCCGCCGTAATGTGGTTGTTCTTAATCAGAATGGCGTCGAAAAGACCTTGCCGGTGATTCACGCCGCCGCCGGCGCGTACCGCCATCTTCTCCAGCTTCCGCCAGCCCGGTGTCGTTTTCCGCGTATCCAGAATGCGGCAGCCGGTCCCTTCCATCCGGCGGACAAACTCGGCCGTGAGGGAGGCGATTCCGCTCAGACGCTGCAGAAAATTGAGGCTCACCCGTTCGCATTCGAGCAGGGTCTGGGCGCTGCCTTCCACGCGTGCGATCACCGTTCCCCGCTCCACCCGCGCGCCGCTCCCCAGCAACAGCTCGAGAGAATCGATGCTCCCGCCGTGGATGCGAAAAATCCAGGGCAACAGTTCCACGCCGGCCAGCGTCAGGTCCTGCTTCGCGCGATACTCGCCCCGCGCTTTCCGCTCGGGTGGGACGGTGGCTCGTGTTGTCACGTCCCCTGGGCCGATGTCCTCCGTCAGCGCCATGCGAATGAGCGCTTCGATTTCGGGATAGTCCACCCGGAAGAAGCCCTCCTCCGGGGTAAGCGGTGACTTCATCTCATTACCCCCTTGCCCATGACGGCCGTCTCGCCCCGCGATCCTGCCTCAGTCCGACAGCGCGGCAAGCGCCTCGCAGTTCTTCTCGTGCTTGGCGCGGTATTCCGCCAGTTTCGCGTGCATGCCCTCGACGATATGGCCGGGCATCTTTGCAGTAACTTCCTCATTCGTGAGTTGGCGTTCCGTGTTGGCGATCAGCTTCACAAGCTGTTGCTGGTCTTTCTCTACGCGTTTGCGCTGCGCTTCCAGTTCCGCGGCGGATACCAGGAGCACCACATCAAACAGGGGTGATGAACGCACCGCTCCCTTCAACCGGGGAGCGTCGCCGCCGATCACCTCAGCCTCGATGCTCGCCAGCTTGTTGAGCGCCTCCAATTGCCCGGTCGCCGCGGTATGCGCGATGCCGCGTGCGTAAATCCGCGCTTCAATCGTCTTCTTGGGGTCCTGTCCGAGATCCGCGCGAAGGTTCCGCACCGCTCCGATTATGGCCTGCAACGCCTCCACCTCGGCCTCGGCCGCCGCATCTTCCGCGCTCGGGTCGGCCTCCGGAAAACGTGCCAGGCAGATCGAGTCGCCGCGCGTCGTGCCCTCCTGCCGCAGCCGCTGCCAAAGTTCTTCCGTGATAAACGGCATCGCCGGATGAAGCAGGCGCAATGCGCATTCGAAAACGGTGAGGATGTTTCGCCAGTGATGGTTGAGGCCGCTGCCTTCTTCGAACCGCAGCTTCTTCAGCTCCAGATACCAATCGCAGAAATCGCCCCAAACGAAGGCCCAGAGCTGCTGAGCCGCCTCGTGATAGCGGTAGCTCTCGATCGCCCGGTTCACCGCGCCCGCGCATTGGTTCAGCCGGGAAAAAATCCAGCGGTCTTCAAGCGGCGCCTCGCCGCTCACGGGGTCTGCGTGCGGCGTATAGAAAGGCCGCTCCTCGGGCATCCAAGCATCCACCCCGCAGCGCTCCATGTTCAGAAACAGAAAGCGCGCCGCGTTCCAGATCTTGTTCGCAAACGCCCTGGAGGAGGTAAGCCGCTCCTCGGTCAGAACGATATCCGTGCCCGGCGCGGCACCCAGCAGCAAGGTGATTCGCGTCGCGTCCGTGCCATACTTGTCGATCGTTTCGAGCGGGTCGACCGTGTTGCCCTTCGTCTTCGACATCTTCTGCCGCTCGGCATCGCGCACCAGGCCATGGATATACACCGTGCGGAACGGCACGTCCCCCATGCACTCCATGCCCATCATCATCATCCGCGCCACCCAGAAGAATAGGATGTCGAAGCCGGTAATGAGCAGGGTGTTCGGATAGAACTTCGCCAGTTCCGGCGTGCTCTCCGGCCAGCCCAGGGTGGAGAAGGGCCAGAGCGCGGAACTGAACCATGTATCGAGCACGTCGGTGTCCTGCGCAATGTTCCCGCTCGCGCAGTGTTCGCATGCCGTCGGATCTTCCATGGCCACCGTGATGCCCTGGCAATCGCGGCAATGCCAGGCCGGGATGCGGTGCCCCCACCAGAGCTGGCGCGAGATGCACCAGTCGCGGATGTTGTACATCCAATCGAAGAAGATCTTCTGCCAGTTGTCTGGCGTAATCACGGTGCGCCCCGCCTCCACGGCGTCAATCACCTTCTCCGCGAGCGGCTTCGTGCGCACAAACCATTGGGTGGAAACCGTCGGCTCCACAATCACGCCCGTGCGCTGGCTCTTCCCAACGCTCAATTCGTGCGCTTCCACGCCCGCCAGAAAACCCTGCGCTTCGAGATCCGCAAGCACGCGCTCGCGCGCCTCGAAGCGGTCCAGCCCCGCGTAAGCCCCGCCTTCGCTCGTGATGCGGGCATGCTCGTCGATCACCCGGATCATCGGCAGTCGGTGCCGCCGCGCCGCCTCAAAGTCGTTCGGGTCGTGGGCCGGTGTAATCTTCACGCAGCCCGTACCGAATTCCGGGTCCGCCATTTCGTCCAGGATGATCGGGATCTCCCGGTTCATCAGCGGCAACATCACCGTCTTGCCGTGAAGATGTGTATAGCGCCCGTCGCCTGGGTTGATCGCCACGGCGGTATCGCCCAGCATCGTTTCCGGGCGGGTCGTCGCCACCACAACAAATTCGTCGCTGCCCTTCACCGGATATCGGAAATGCCAGAGCTTCCCCTCCACCTTCTCGTGAACCACTTCGAGATCCGACAGCGCGGTCTGCAGCTTGGGGTCCCAGTTCACCATGTAAGGGCCGCGGTAAATCAGGCCCTTCTTGTAGAGATTCACAAACACCGTGCGGACGGCATGGGAAAGCCCTTCGTCGAGCGTGAAGCGCAGGCGGCCCCAATCGACGCTGTCCCCAATCCGCGCCATCTGCTTCAGAATGGCGCCGCCATGCAGTTCCTTGTATTCCCAAACCTTCGCTTCAAACCCTTCCCGTCCCAGATCGTGGCGGGAGATTCCTTCTTTGGCCAGCTCCCGCTCCACCACCATCTGGGTCGCGATTCCCGCGTGGTCCGTTCCGGGAAGCCACAGAGTGTTGTAACCCCGCATCCGGTGCCAGCGCGTGGTCACGTCGATTTCGGAATGCTCCAGCATGTGGCCCATGTGGAGGCTCCCGGTCACGTTCGGAGGGGGAATAACTAGCGAAAAGACAGGCCGGGTATCCTGGGGATCGGGCGTTGCGGCGAAGAAGTCCGACGCGCGCCACCACTCCGCCCAGTGCGGCTCAAACCGTTGAGGCTCATAGACTTTTTCAAGTTGCATGGAGATATCTTCGAGAAGCTTTCAGGATAACATGCGGCATTTTCCCTCAACTTGGAAGGAAGCCTCCCGGCCTGAACCCAATAAATCCGCAATTGCGGTGAATCGTTCACGGCGGTTAAGATAGGCAAAAATGCCCAGATTCTCTCCGCTTCCGCGGAACGATGCGGAATTCGACGCCTCCAGCGAGGCCGACAGCGCTTCCGCCTCGGGGACCCCCGTGGATTCGCGTGGACAATCTCGCTTGGTTCGTCTCCGTCGAGCAACTCAAGCGGAGCGCCCGAATGAGGATGCCAGCCGCCCGCGCATGGTTTCTGGGGAAGAGCTCGCTACGATTGCGGATGCTCCGTTCCCCGCGACCTCAGTTCACTGGGTCGCGTTCCTGTCCGCTGCCGCGCTGCTCTTCGTCAAGGCGGCAAACCTGCCGGAGCTTTCCTACGCGGTTACCGGTGCAAACCTCAAGATCCTATACTTCATTGTCCCTTTTGCATATTTTGGTGTGCTCGTGGGCCAGGGGCTTGATTCCGCCCTCCGCAGCAAGGGAGTTCTCTTCTTTCTTCTGTTTTACATTTGGATGGTCATGGCCACTCCCACCAGTTTCTGGTTTGGCGGCTCCGTTGGCAGAATCAAGGATTTCGGCCTTCATGTGGCACCGCTCGTTCTCGTGATTTCCGCAACCATCATGAGTTGGAAGCAGGTGCGCATTGCCTTCACCGTTCTGGCGTTTGCCGCCATCGCGGTCCTGATCTCCACGAGGGTCTTTGGCGAGGTCGCGTCGGGCCGAATTTCGCTCGCATCGAGCGGCACAATTGGCAATTCGAACGATCTCGCCGCTCACTTGCTCCTGATGCTTTCGTTCCTCCTCTGCATTGCTCTAGACAACAAGCGAAATTTCCTTCTCCGCGGGCTGGCCATCGTCTCCATGGCCTACGGCCTTTACGTCATCCTGGGAACGGGTTCTCGGGGAGCCCTGATTGCACTCGGGATCGGCGGAATCTTCTATCTGGTGAAAGCGCCGATGAAGGTGCGTATCGGATTTGTAGTCGCCACGATCCTTGCTATGGTGGTCATGCCGCTCATCCTGCCGGAGGCCACCAAAGAGCGCCTCGGCTCGCTTTTTGGTGAAGAACACCGGGAAGCGGAAGAATCGGGGGAATCCCGCGCCTACCTTTTCAGGAAAAGCGTCGAGTATTCCTTGACTCATCCCATCTTCGGTGTCGGCCCGGATCAGTTTCCAAACTACGAAGGCTACCAGTCTCGTGCGGCTGGACTTCACGGAAACTGGCATGTCACCCACTGCTCCTGGACGCAGGTCTCCAGTGAATGCGGTATTCCCGCCCTCATCTTCCTGCTCATTGCGGTTGGCACATCGTTGGTGTCACTCTATCGGTGCTATTCCAGCGCTCGAAATCTGGGCGTGACCGATGTTGCGCGCGCGTGCTTTTCTCTTCTCGTCGGTTCCATTGCCCTGCTGGTTGCCATAACCTTTCTTGCTCAGGCTTACCATTTCTACTTTGCTTTCCTCATCGGTCTGGCGATTGCAACGTCGCGCGCGGGGGAGCGGCAATTGGCATTGATTTCTTCCGGCAGGTTCGCCTTGTCGCGCTAACGGACTATGGCTCACTTAGCACCGTCGCATTCCCGGAAACCTGCCAGTTCGGGCTGGGCAAACGCTGCCCGCCGCGCGGCGCGCTCGATTGGCGTAAATCAACTTGTCACCAACTCCTCCTGGCGAGGAAACCGTCTGCTGGTGCTCTGTTACCACGGAATATCGCTCGATGATGAGCATGATTGGCGTCCTGGCCTGTTTCTCTCTCCCCAGCGCTTCGAACAGCGGCTGAGCGCGATCGCCGAAGGCGGCTACAACGTGCTTCCTTTGGACGAAGCCATGGAGCGGTTGGCCAAGAACTCGCTCCCCGCGAAGAGTGTCGCCATTACCTTTGACGACGGGTTCGCGGATTTTTCCCTGCGGGCTCTTCCTGCCTTGAAGAAATATCGGTTCCCCGCCACCGTCTACCTCACCACCTGGTACTCCCTTAGGAACAAGCCCTTGGTTAATCTGGCGATCCCCTATATGCTGTGGAAGCAGCGGGATCGCGCAATCGGCGCCGCGCCGCAGTTCGGCTGGGATCGGCCTCCCGACTTGCGAACGGAAATCGGCAGAACCGCCGCCGCCATTTCAATCCTGCAATTCGTGCAAGACAAGAACATGTCGAGCGCCGATCAGTTTGCTCTTCTGGAGCAGATCGCGGAAACTGTAGGCTTCAACTATCAATCCCTCGTCGCAAATCACATGCTCCGCATCATGACGCCGGAGGAAGCCGCCCGGGTTGCCTCCGAAGGCGTCACCCTCGAATTGCACACCCACCGCCATCGCACCCCTGAAGACCCGGACCTGTTCATTCGGGAAATCCAGGAAAACAGAGAGCACATCCAGGCAATATCCGGAACCAACCCCGTCCACTTTTGCTACCCTTCCGGAGTCCATCGCCCGGCAATGCTGCCTCTCCTGCGGCAATGCGGCGTCCTTACCGCCACCACTTGTGTTCCAGGATTGGCGGATCAGAATACTGAGCCGCTGTTGGTTCCCCGCATGCTCGATTTCGACAACCGCACCCAGGAATCCTTCGAGGGATGGCTCTGCGGAGTGGAAGCCATACTCCCTCGTTAACCGCGCCGGTTCCGGCAACCCATGAACTTCTCTCGCGTCCAACTCATGACGGCATTCCTGGCCGCCGCGCGGTTTGATCGTCTCCGCATCCTATAGAATGAGGTCAGCTACCATGGCGATGCAGTTCTCTACCGTGCTCCGCGCGATTCCGATTCTGGCCTTCCTGGGCGCGCTGGCCGCATTCCCCCTTGTTGCTCAGAACGCGTCGGCCGCGAATGCGGCCAAGCCGCAAGAGATTCGCGAAACCCTCGAGGTCCCCTTCACCTACGACGTCACCCGCGTGAACGTGCTCTTCACCGTCACCGACAAGCGCGGCCGCTTCGTCACGGACCTCGTGCGGAACGATTTCCAGGTGCTTGAGAATAAGAAACCCCAGGAGATCCTCGAATTTACCGCCGAATCGGACCTCCCCCTGCGCATCGCCATTCTCGTGGACACCAGCAACAGCATCCGCGAACGTTTTCGCTTTGAGCAGGAAGCCGCCATCCAGTTCCTCGGCAAGGCGCTCCGCCCTGGGCAGGATCACGCCATCATCGTCGGCTTTGATTCCGTCCCGCAAATCCAGACGGAACTCACGGGCAATCTGGAGGTGCTTTCCAAATCCCTTCGCGATATGCGCCCCGGCGGCGGCACCTCCCTTTACGACGCCATCTTTTACACCTGCCGGGATCGCCTGGGAAAGGACCAGCCCCTCTACAAGTTCCGCCACGCCATGGTCATTCTCTCCGACGGCGACGACACCCAGAGTCTCAAGACCCGGGATCAGGCACTGGAGATTGCCCAGAAGACCGATGTCGTCATTTACACGATCTCCACCAACATCTCCCGCATGACCACCCCAGGAGACAAAGTGCTGAAGTATTTTGCCGAAGAAACCGGCGGCTTGAGCTTCTTCCCCTTCAAGGTCGAAGATCTGGAGCAATCCTTCGAGAACATCGCCAACGAGCTGCGGCACCAGTACAACATCTATTACCGCCCGGAGCCGCTGCGCACCGACGGAACTTACCAGTCGATCGATCTTCGCGTGAAAGACCGCAAGAACATGCTGGTCCGCGCCCGCAAGGGCTATTACGCTCCTCGGATGCCGGCGAAGTAGCGCCGCTTCACGGGAAGTTCTGCCCACGCTGGCCGCTCATTCCGCTAGCGTGTCCTTGCTTTCGATCCCCGTCACCTTCACCCGCCGGATGCCGCGGGCATGGCCCGTGGCCTCATCCACATCGATCACCGCGCCTCGCAACTGAGGATCGGCTTCGGAAAGCTCCAGCCGGTTCGGAATCCCCGTCAGGAACCGGCGCAGCGCGGATTCCGGCGTCGCTCCGATGATCGATCCGTATGCTCCCGTCATCCCGGTGTCCGCTTGTAGCGCGGTTCCCTTGGGCAGAATCCGCTCGTCTGCGGTCGGCACATGCGTGTGCGTTCCGATCACCGCGCTCACCCGCCCGTCGAGGAACCAGCCCATGCCCACTTTCTCGCTCGTAATCTCCGCATGGAAGTCCACAAATCGCACCCGGACGCTGTCCGGGATCTGGGCGAGCAGTTCCTCGGCCTTCTCGAAAGGGTCGTCGATGTCGGCCATGTGCGTGCGTCCCTGCAGGTTCATGGCCGCTACCGTCGTGCCGGAGGGCAGCGTGTGCAGCACCAGTCCCTTGCCGGGGAGGCTGGCCTTGTAGTTCGCTGGCCGCAGCAGCAGCGGCTGCTTGTCGAGATACTCGTAAATTTCGCTCTTGTCCCAGACGTGGTTGCCAGAGGTCATGATGTCGACGCCCATTTCCAGAAAATCGTCGCAAAGGCGCGGGGTAACGCCGAAGCCCGCGGCCGCGTTCTCCACGTTGGCGATGCTAAGGTCGATTGCCAGCTCACTCTGCAAGCGCTTCAGATGGGCCGCCACCATTCGTCTGCCCGTCCGTCCGAAAATGTCGCCGATAAACAAAATATTCATAGATAGGTAGCCCGGAGCGATTTCCTCAAACCTAGGCAATCCTTCAGCATAGCCGACCGGCAATCGGTTTTCCGGTCACCCCGGCGAGCGAAATCGGCGCAATCGCGCGGGCTGCGAATGTTAGCTACGAATTTCGCAATGCAATGGTATTCTGAGGGAGTCGTGATGGGTATCTGACGGCGTCCGATGGGGTGTGTGACTTTTCGAAAACTGCCTTTCCTCGTTTTGGTCACGGTTTCGATTCTCAACGACAAATCTAATTGAGTTCCGGGGAGGTCCGCTAGTGACCAAGCTTTTCGTAGGCAACCTTAGCTTCCGAACCACGCAGGATGAGTTATTCGACCTGTTTACACAGTATGGGGCAGTCGATAACGTTGCCATCATCAATGACCGGGAAACCGGTCAACCTCGCGGATTCGCCTTCGTCGAAATGGCGAACGCCGATGAAGCGGAGGCCGCAATCGCGGCTCTGAATGGAACTGAGCTGGGTGGGCGCGCCATTAACGTGAACGAAGCCCGTCCGCGTCCCGAAGGTGGCGGCCCTCGCGGCGGTGGCGGCTTCCAGGGACGGGGCGGCCGCGGTGGTTCCGGCGGCGGTGGCGGCCGGGGCGGCTCCCGCAGCGGCGGTGGCGGCTCCCGCTGGTAGCATCCTTCGTACAATCATACGAATGCCCGGGAATGAGCCCTGATAGCTCATTAACCCGGGCATTCCTATTCAAAGCGATATTATTGCGATACTTTCCGTGCCGCCGCCGGCCCCGAGTGCTCCCGGTCGCCAGTTTCGCCGGAGTACCCGCGCCGTTTTACGGGAGCAATGGGGCCGTCTGTTCCGGTGTAGTTACTCCCGGTGGCAGTTCCAGAATCTGGATATTCCGGAAATGAATCTCCGCGCCCTCGGATTCCAGGCACAGATACCCTTTCTTTTGCGATACCTTCGCGATTCCATTTACAAACTTGCCATTTACGGCAAGTTTAACCACCCCATCCACGGCCACCACATCGTACGTATTCCACTCGCCCCGGCCCTTCACGCGGTTCTCGATCGACTTGCTTCTCGTTCCGCGCGGATTGTCCGGAACCGCCGTCACTCCCCCCACCCCGAACAGTTCTCCATGCACGTAGGCGATCGGCGGTTCCACGCCGTCCTTGGCGTTCAGCTTCACCCATTCCGGGTCGAGCATCTGAATCTCCAGTCCATTGGGCAGTCGGTTCTTCTCGCCCGGTACGGCGTTGCTCCAGGCGAATACCCCGGAATTTCCGCCGGCCTCCATGTGCCGCCACTCCACGTGCAATAGGAAATTCTCATACTGCCGCTCCGTGCGCATCACGCCGATCGGATGTCCCTTGCACACGATCATCCCGTCCCGCACAGACCATGTATCGGGATCCGTGTTTACGTTTACCCACCCGCTCAGGTCCTTGCCGTTAAACAGCGGCTTCCATTCCGGCAAACCCTGGGAGACGGCGGGAACCGCCAGGCTGAACGCCCAAATCATGAGGGCAAAAAACACTCGGGATTGCCGTTTCATTGCTCTGATTCCTTCCTCTCGCGCCGCTGCTCCGCGGGTACCGCCAATTGGCCGGCTACGCCTAGCATACACGCATCCAGTGCGGGAAATTGACGCTCCCCTGGCAGGGGTATAGGCTAAGGTTGTGGGATCGCTCGTTCGCTATCTGCCGTCGGCCATCTACACCCGGCTCACTGTCGCTTCCGCCGGTATCGCGATTGCATGCGTGTTTCTCTCCCGCTTCTGGCTTCCCGCTCTTGGCTTCACTCTCATTTTTACTCTGCTTTCGCTCACGTTTCTTTGCCTCCTCACGCGGCCTCCCATTGAAGTTCACGACAGTCACCTCCAGGTCGGGCGGCAATGGATCCCCTGGGAGGCCGTAAGCCATATCGATGAGCCGCGCTCCGTGGTCCCTCTCGTCTTGCCGCTCACGTTGAATAGCGAACGGCGGTTCTTCCTCATCTATTCGGGCAGCCGGGAATCCAGCCGCAAACTCTTGCACCAGATCCGCCGCCACGCCCGCTTTGCCCTGATCCACGGCTTGCCATACCGCCAGTTTTGGGAGGAAGATCTCGAAGCTTTTCGAGACCGCTGCATCGTTACCGATCATCAGTGGAACGTCCTCACCCAGGAGGATGAAGCGGAAGTGGAAAGGCTGTTCCACACCCTTCGCAAGGAAGGTTCGCTTCACCCGAGCGGATCCGACGAGACCCATTCCTAGCCGATGCAAGAGACCGCGCCATCCACAGTGCTTCCCGGCAGCCTCGGGATCCGGGACCGCGCGTGACGCGCTCCAAGCGGTGGGCCATCGCCGCGCTGCTCCTCGTTGCGCTGGCCGCGTTCAGTTGGCGCTGGTGGCTGCCCCTTCCGGCTGAGTTCCTGGTGCAAGGCGATCCGCCGGCGAAGGCCGATGGCATCGTCGTCCTGGCCGGGGACGGTTACGGAAATCGAATCCGCGCCGGAGCCGATCTCGCCCTGCGCGGCTATGCGCCCGTCGTCCTGGCCAGTGGCGCGGACTGGATCTACGGCGTCTGCGAGTGCGATCTCGCGATAGACTATGCGGTGCGGAACGGGTATCCTCGTTCGTTGTTTGAACCTCTGCGGAATGAAGCCACCAGCACCGACGCCGAGGCCCGCGTCATCTTCGCGGAAGCCCGCCGCCGCGGGTGGAAATCAATACTCATTGTGACCAGCGACTACCACACCCGCCGAACCCGCATCCTCCTCAATCGTCTCAAGCCGCCGGAGCTGCGCCTGACCGTCGTCGCCGCGCCGGATCGCTATTTCCGCGCGGATCGCTGGTGGTGGCACCGGGAGAGCCGCAAAACTCTGCTCACCGAGTGGGCCAAGTTGGCCGCCGCCATGCTGGGGGGCCTGTGAGCGCGCAGTCTGCCGTCACATCCGCCCGTCCGGAACGCGTCTCCTTCGCGGAATTGCGCAATGCCTTTCGCTTCCTTTGGCCCTACTTTCGGCCCTATCGCCGGGACCTCACCCTGGGCTATGCCGCGCTCCTCATCAAGAACGGCGCGGGTGCCAGCATGCCCCTGATCGTCAAGGCCGGTGTCGATAGCCTTGGGTCCGGTTTTGAGCTAAGCGTCACCCTCAAGTATTGCGCCTGGATGGTGGTGGCGATCTTCATTAAGGGTTTCTTCCAGTTCTGGATGCGCGTCCTGCTCGTCAACGTCTCCCGCGACGTCGAGTACGATTTGCGGAACGATATCTTCGGCAACCTGGTCCGCCTCTCGGGCGACTTCTTCGGGCGCACCCGCACCGGTGACGTCCTGGCGCGGGCCACCAACGATCTGGGAGCCGTTCGCATGATGGCCGGGCCTGGCGTGATGTATTGGATGGAAACGGTGACGCTCGCCATCGTGGTCCTCGCCCTCATGCTCGCGGCGGATTGGCGTCTTACCCTGGCCGCCCTCCTGCCGGCGCCCATCGTCAGCGTCGCCGTCAGCCTGCTCGGCTCGAAAATTCATACTCATTTCCAGGCCATTCAGGAGAAATTCTCGGACATCAGCAGTATGGTGCAGGAGAATCTGCACGGTGTCCGCGTCGTCCGCGCCTACGTCCAGGAAGAGGCGGAACAGGCGCACTTCGCCCGTCTCAATGAAGAGTACATCGTTCACAACCTAAAGCTCGCCAAAGTCTCCGGCCTCTTCATGCCGCTGCTGGAGTTTCTGATCGGGATTTCCTTTCTGATGGTCCTCGCCGTCGGCGGTTGGCGGATGATGCGCGGGGAGATGACGGTGGGCGATTACGTCATGTTCAACAGCTTCATGGGGCTGCTCGTCTGGCCCATGATCGCCATGGGCTGGGTCGTGAACCTCACCCAGCGGGGCATGGCCTCGCTCCAGCGCATCCGCGAATTTCTCGACGAGCGCCCGTCGATTGCCAGCCCGCCGCACCCCCAGGTGCCCGCCAGGCCCGCTGGCGCAATTTCGTTTCGCAACGTGAGCTGCCGGCATGAGCACGGCTTCGCTCTGCGCGGCATCGACCTCGAAATTCCGGCCGGAGACACCATTGCCATCGTCGGCCCCACCGGAAGCGGCAAGAGCACCCTCGCCCGCCTCATCCCCAGGCTGATTGACCCATCGGAGGGGGAGGTTCTGGTCGATGGCGTGCCCGTCCAGCGGCAGTCGCTCGAAGCGCTGCGCGAAGGAATCGCCGTCGTTCCTCAGGAGACCTTCCTCTTCTCCTCCACCGTGCTGGAGAACATTCGCTTCGGCGCGCCCGAAGCCAGCCTCGAAGAAGCCCGCGCCGCCGCCGCCGCCGCCGGTCTCGGGCCGGATCTCGAAGGGTTCCCCCAGGGCCTCGATACGCGGGTTGGGGAGCGCGGCGTAACGCTTTCCGGCGGCCAGAAGCAGCGCACGGCCATCGCCAGGGCGATCCTCGCGAATCCGCGAATCTTGATCCTGGACGATGCCCTCGCCAGCGTGGATAACATCACCGAAGAGCGAATCCTTCGGGAGTTGGAGACCGCCATGCGCGGGCGCACCACCATTCTGATCTCTCACCGCATCTCCACCATCCGCCAGGCCCGGCGAATCGTTGTCCTGCGGGCCGGGGAAATCGTCGAGTCCGGTTCGCATGACGAGTTGATGGAACGGCGCGGCTATTATGCCGATCTGTTTGAGCGCCAGATGATCGAAGCGGAGCTCGAATCCATCTCCTAAGCCCTGCAAACGCCCGCCGCCTCCCCGCGCTCGATTGCCGCTCTCCGCGCTCCGTCGCCAATTCGGTCTATAATAAGGAGTTAGCTGCGAGTGTTGCTTTAGGAGGACGATGAGTCGAGAGGATTGTATTGAAGTAACCGGAACGGTTCTCGAAAAGTTTCCGAGCGGGCTGTTCAGCGTGCAACTGGATCAGGATGAATCCCGAATCATTCTGGCGCACCTTGCCGGGAAATTGAGAAGGCACCGGATCCGGGTTCTGGCCGGGGATCGCGTGACCCTCGAAATGTCTCCCTACGATCTCACCAAAGGGCGCATCACTTACCGCCACAAGTAATTCCGCGTCGCCATCGCCAATACCGCGCGAGCGCTGCGCCTCCCTTCATTTTCTCTGGCTCGTGCGCCTTCCTTGCGAACGCGCCGAATCCTTGCCAGATTAGAGAAATCTTGACGATTCGTGTGTTGGTGATACTGGGCACCCGCCCGGAAGCGATCAAGCTCTGCCCCCTGGTGCTCGCCCTCCGGGAGCGGCCGGAGCGCTTCCGCGTTCACCTCTGCTCCACCGGCCAGCACCGCGAACTGCTCCAGCCCGTCTGGAATTGCTTCGGGGTGGAGCCCGATTCGAATCTGGATGGCATGCGCGCCGGGCAACCCCTCGCCGAGAGCGCCGGCCGCATCCTCGCGTCGCTCCCCCAGGTCTTCGAGGCGTTTCAGCCGGATCTGGCCGTCGTCCAGGGGGACACCACCACCACCTTCTGCGGCGCGCTTGCCGCGTTCTACCAGCGGGTGCCGGTGGCGCATGTCGAAGCGGGGCTTCGCAGCGGCGATCTCTCCGCTCCCTTTCCAGAGGAACTCAACCGCAATCTTGTGAGCCGGATTGCCGCGCTCCACTTCGCGGCCACCGCGGAAGGTGCGGAGAATCTGCGCCGAGAGGGCATCCCGGAGAAGCGGATTCATGTCACCGGAAACACCGTGATCGACGCCCTGGAACGCATCTGCGGCGCTCTCGACTGCGGAACGCTCACGCCGCAAGTGTCCTTCCCCCCGGCCCGCCGCCCCAGGGTGCTCGTCACCATGCATCGGCGGGAGGCGTTGGAAACCGGGATGCCGGCAATTTGCCGCGCGCTCCGCCGTCTCGTCGATTCCAACGACGTGGAGATTGTCTTCCCGATGCACCCCAATCCGCAAGTGCGCGAAGTCGTCGCCCGCGAGCTGCCGCCGCACGAGCGGATCCTGCGCACCGATCCCCTCGATTACGTGTCCTTCGTCGCCTTGATGCGGCAATCGGCCGTGGCGCTCACGGATTCGGGCGGCATTCAGGAGGAAGCCCCTTACCTCGGCCTGCCGGTGATCGTGCTTCGAGAGACTACCGAACGCCCCGAAGGCGTGGATGCGGGCCTCGCGCGCCTGGCCGGCTTCGATCCCGAAGCGATCTATGCCGCCTGCCGCGACCTCCTGTTTTCCCCGGATTCCGGCCATCCCGAGAAGGGCAGTCACACGATTTACGGCGACGGACAAGCTTCCGCCCGCATCCGCACGGTAATCGATTCATACTTCAAGAGTTAAATCTCCGGGCACGCCTCAATCTCCCGCCGTTCCAGCCGCAATCCCTCGCCCGCTCGATCCGATTTCGGCCCCCCGATTTGGATAATCCGTTTTCGGGGGACCTAATGAGCAAACTTTTATCGGTGGTTACCAATGACCGCCCCAAACTTCGGCGGACCGATCCGGTCGACATCGCCGCCTTCCTTCAGACCCGCATCATCGGGCAGGACGAAGCCCTTTGGGAGATCATTCCCTTCCTGGAGATGTACCAGGCGAATCTGAATCCAATGGGCCGCCCCGCGGGCGTTTTCCTGCTTCTGGGGCCCACCGGAACCGGCAAAACCCGCACCGCGGAAGTCGTGGCGGAAGCCCTGCATGGCAGTGACCGGCACTTGCTGCGCATTGATTGCGGCGAATATCAGATGGAGCACGAGGTAGCCAAGCTCGTCGGAGCGCCTCCGGGCTATCTGGGGCACAAGGAGACGCAGGCCGTCCTCTCCCAGCAGCGCCTCGATGCCGTCACCAGCGAGCATTCGCGGCTTTCCATCGTCCTCTTCGATGAAATCGAGAAAGCCGCCCCTTCGATGCAACGCATCCTGCTCGGCATTCTGGATAAGGCCTTTCTTCGCACGGGCGACAATCACCCGGTGAACTTCGAAAACTCCATCATCTTCCTCTCCTCGAACCTGGGTGCGCGGGAGATGGCGGAACAAACGCGGCCGCAAATGGGCTTCGCGCAAAGCCAGCGAGAGGTGCCCGGTGACAAGCTTCACCAGACGGCGCTCCACGCGGTCCGCAAGCGCTTTTCCCCGGAATTCCTCAATCGCATTGATGCCACGGTTACTTACCGGCCCTTGTCGAAGGAGGCCATGGCGGCCATCCTGGAGCAGCAGTTGGCCGCCTTGCAGAGCCTGGTGGATCTGCGGCTCGGCACGCGCACGGTCCTCCTGCGCTACACGGCGGAATGCCGCGAATTCCTCCTGGCGCAAGGCATTTCCGCGGAATACGGTGCGCGGGAACTCAAGCGAACCGTGCACCGCTGGGTGCTGCAGCCGCTCGCATCTCTCGTTATCCAGAAGAGAATCCCCGCCGGAAGGCGTGTGGAAGTGGGTTACGACCGCGAGGAGCCCGGCACCACCTTCAAGCTCCTTCGCTGATCGCTGCCGGCGCGGACGGCCCATCGCCCGCCGTCCGCGCCAGCGCCCAAACCGCGGAGCCCAACCGCGTAAACCATCCGTGCGAAGCGCCCCTTCCATGCGATAGCTGTTAGCCTGTCTAGGAGAGATTCCCCATCCGGGATTGCAGTTGGAGAATCGTCCGTGGCCGGCAGACTCAGCATCGTTTCCACGCCGATCGGCAACCTCGAAGACATCACGCTGCGCGCCATCCGCGTGCTCCGCGAAGCCGCTCTCGTGGCCTGCGAAGATACCCGCCACACCCGCAAACTCCTCGAACACTTCGGCATTCCAGCGCGCACCGTGAGCTGCCACGAGCACAACGAAGCCACGCGCGCCCTGGAGATCGTCGAGGCTGTCCGGCGCGGGGACCGTGTGGCCCTCGTCAGCGACGCTGGCACGCCGCTCCTCTCCGATCCCGGCTACCGCGTCCTGCGCGCCGTCCTCGAAGCCGGTCTTCCCGTCGAAGTGGTCCCCGGCCCCGCCGCCTTGCTCACCGCGCTCACTGGCAGCGGCTTGGGCGGGGGCGAGTTCTATTTCGGCGGATTCCTGCCTCCCAAGCGAACCCAGCGCGCCAAAACCCTCGCCTCTCTCCGCGACCTCAGCGCCGCCCTCGTCTTTTACGAAGCGCCCCACCGCGTCGTCGAGAGCCTTAGGGAAATTGAGGAGCTGCTCCCTGGGCGGGAACTGTGCGCCGCCCGGGAACTCACCAAGCTCCACGAAGAGTGGCTTCGCGGGACCCCCGCCGACGTGGCCCGGCAGCTTGAAGCGCGAGACGCCGTGAAAGGGGAGTTCACGCTCGTCCTCGGCCGGCCCAGGCAGTCCACCGGCGAGGTTGCCGTCGAGTCCGTCTCGGAGGCGATCGCGTCGGCAACCGCTGCGGGTGTGGACCGCATGGCCGCGATCAAGGAATTGGCGCGCGCGCGCGGCCTCTCGAAACGCGAAGTCTATCGAATGCTCGAAGCCTCCCGCGAGAGCGAATCCCCGCCCCCCGTCCAGGATTGATCCCGCCCTCGCCCGTCCCTTACGGCTGCCCAGATCCTCCCACGCGCGCCCCGATCATCTCTCCCGAAAGCACCAGTTCCACCCGGCGGTTCTGGTCCCGGCCTTCCCGCGTGGTATTCGGCGCGATCGGGCGGCTCTCCCCATACCCCACCGACGAGATATTGGAGGCCGGCATCCCCTGCTCCACCAGAAAATTCCCCACTGCGGCCGCCCGTTGTTCGGAGAGTTGCTGGTTCTTCCCCGCGTCGCCCGTGTTGTCCGTGTGGCCTTCCACCTGCACCGTGATCCCCGGAGCCCACGAAAGGATTCCCGCGATGCGCGCCAGCAGCACCTTCGTCTCCGGCTTCAGCGTGAACTTGCCCGGATCGAAAAGAATATCGGATAGCTTCACCACAAGTCCGCGCTCCGTATCCTCGGTCGAAAGCACGCGGTTCAGCCGTTCCACCAGCAGGTCCCGCAACTGGCGCTGCTCCTGAACCAGTTTCTGCGCCACTTCGCGCGCTTCAATCGCTTCTTGCTGCGCGCGCCGGCGCTCTTCCACCGCCAGCCGCATCGCATCCTCGGCTGCCGCCCGCTTCTGCTCCGCCTCGCGCGTTGCTTTCTCCGCCGATGCCTGCTTCTCCAGCGCATTCTTCATTCGCCGCTCGGCGTCTTCGGCGGTCGCGGTTGCCCGGCGCACCCGGTCGTCGGCAGCGCGGCTGATCAGATCGCTCCGCAGCTTGTCCTGCCGTTCGAGCGACAATTGAATCGCGTCGCCCATCACCTGCACCGCTTCCCGTGCCTTCGCGGTCGAGGCCTTCGCGTCACCGCTGAAATAAAGCTCTTCCGCCTTCCCCAGCAGCGCCTGGCCCGATTGATATCCCTCGGGAACAAACCGGTCGGTCCTCGTCCGCTTCCCGATCAGCAGCGCATTCCGCGCCTGATAAATATCCAGCGGAACCCCCGCCTCGAACGTGAACGGCTTCACCTCGCCCAGTTCCGCGCCCACCTTATACTGGCCGCGCGGGATGAATCGCGTCTCCACCGAAGTCAGCGCCGGGGACCGCTTCTCGCTCGCGAGCGTCACATTCTCGAGCACCACCGTATCGCTCGGTGTCGTCGTCGCATAGAACGGCTCCGCGGTGACAATCAGACCGAAACTCTGTAAATCGGTCTGTGTCCGAAGCCGTCCCTCGCCTCGTTCCAGGCTCAGCTCCCCAAGGTTCGTTCCCAGCCCGGATGGCGAGATCGCCCAAACCACATACGTCAGAAACTCGGGGCCAATCGATTGTGCGGCCGGGAGGCCCTTCACCCGCAGATCGATCTCGTTGTAGTTCACCCGGCTTCGCACCCGCAGCTCCCCGCTCGCCCCTCGCGCAAGGTCGGACCCCTGCATCCCCAGTTGGAACGTCCCCTCGGCGATCGCGTAGCTGTAGACGCGCACCGGCGTAACGGAAGGCCGCAGCTCATAGAGCCCCTCGAGTTGCGCCTGCATCTGTTCCGCCGTTTCCTGGGCGAAGACGCCGCCCCCGGCGGCCGCAAGGCACAGGGCCACGTAAATCAAGCTGTTCCGCACAAATATCAAAACGCGCCTTCCTATTCCCTAGCGGTGCTCCAAACCTCTCCATATTCTATCGGTTAAATCCGCCACCGAAAGAGAGTTCCACGCGCGGCCCCTCCCCTCCGGCTCCCCGGCAAAGGCCGCTAGCGCGCCCGCCGCCCCTCGCGGCGTTGACCGGCTCCGTTCCGGTTCGGGACAATAGAAGATTGCCTCCCTCCTGCGCGGAATCGGACCCTTATGCTCGATAGCATCGTCGTTCACGGGGCGCGTACCCACAACCTTGCCGGCGTAAGTGTCGAAATCCCCCGGAACAAGCTCACCGTCATCACCGGCCTCAGCGGCTCCGGCAAGTCTTCCCTGGCCTTCGACACCATTTACGCCGAAGGGCAGCGCCGCTATGTCGAAACTCTCTCCCCCTACGCCCGCCAGTTCCTTGATCAGATGGAGCGCCCCGATGTCGATTCCATCGACGGCCTGAGCCCCGCCATCTCCATTGAGCAGAAAACCACCTCCCGCAGCCCCCGCTCCACCGTCGGCACCATCACGGAAATTTACGATTACCTGCGCCTGCTCTATAGCTCCATCGGCATCGCGCACGATCCTGAAACCGGCGAGCGGCTCCACCGCTACACCGTCGAGCGCGTCATGGAAGAACTCCTCGCCGATTTCGAAGGGCGCAAGCTCCTCGTCCTCGCCCCCATCGTGCGCGGGCGCAAGGGGATTTACCGCAAGGAGATGGAAGACCTCGCCGCCGCCGGTTATCTCAAAGCCCGCATCGACGGCGAGATCCGCTCCCTCGAAGAACCCGTCCAGCTCGAACGCCAGAAAAAGCACGATCTCGAAGCCGTCGTCGATAAGCTGCAACTCCGGGATGGCATTGGTACCCGCCTTGAAAATTCCCTCCGTGCCGCCCTTAAGCTCAGCAAGGGCACTATCCTCATATCCGTTCTGGATGGCGAAGAGCGCTTCTATACCGTCCAGACCACCGGCGGCGAATCCGACGGTGGCGGCAAGCTCCTTGCGGAAATCGAGCCCCGTTCCTTTTCCTTCAACAGTCCTTACGGAGCCTGTGAAACCTGCAACGGCCTCGGCAGCACCTGGACCTTTGACCCGGAGAAAGTCATCGCGGACCCCGCGAAGCCCCTCCTCGACGGCGGATTGGCCGCCGGCGCGGGCTCCGCGCTCATGAACCAGCGCATCGGCAACGCCGTCCTCAAGCTCGATCTGGATCTCTCGAAAGCCTGGGAAGATTACCCCGACAAGCTCCGCCAGACGCTGCTCTACGGGGGGCGGGGCTTTCCTGGGCTCATTCCCACCCTCGACGAAATCTACGAAGACGCCTACGACGACTACAAGGCGTGGCTGATGGAGTTCAAGACCGCCACAACCTGCGCCGCCTGCAATGGCAATCGCCTCAAACCCGCCAGCCTTGCCGTGACGGTGAAAGGCGTCTCCATTGCCGAATTCACCGGCATGAGCATTCGGATGGCGCTCAATCTCGCCCGAAGCTGGAAGCTCAACGGCCGGGAGCGCCAGATCGCCGGCCGCGTGCTCGAAGAGATCACCAACCGGATGGAGTTCCTCATGGCCGTGGGTCTCGATTACCTCAGCCTCTCCCGTTCCGCGGCCACCATCTCGGGCGGGGAAGCGCAGCGAATCCGCCTCGCTACCCAGATCGGCAGCAAGCTCCGCGGCGTGCTCTACGTGCTCGACGAGCCATCCATTGGCCTGCACCCCCGCGACAATCGGCGCCTCCTGAACACCCTCATGCGCCTCCGCGATCTGGGCAATACCGTCATCGTCGTGGAGCACGATCAGGAGACCATTGAGCGGGCGGACCACGTGATCGACCTCGGCCCCGGCGCCGGCACCCTGGGCGGCCATGTCGTCGCCGAAGGCACCCCCGCCGCCATCGAAAGCGCTCCGGAATCGCTCACCGGTGCGTACCTCTCCGGCAAGCGCCGGATCGACACGCCCTCCGAGCGCCGCGCCGGCAACGGCAAGAAGCTCACCGTCCATGGCGCGCGGGAGCACAACCTCAAAGACATCACCGTCGCCTTCCCGCTCGGCATGATGGTGCTCGTGACGGGCGTTTCCGGCAGTGGCAAATCCACACTCGTGAACGACATTCTTTACCGCGCCCTGGCTCGCGAAGTCTGGGGCTCCAAGGGCGTGCCGGGCCGGCACGATCGGATCACGGGTCTCGATTTCATCGATAAGGTCGTCGAGATTGATCAGTCTCCCATCGGGCGTACGCCGCGCTCGAACCCAGCCACCTACACCGGCGCTTTCACCGCGATTCGGGATCTCTACGCCATGCTCCCCGAATCCAGGGAGCGCGGCTACAAGCCGGGCCGTTTCAGCTTCAACGTCAAGGGCGGCCGCTGCGAAGCCTGCGGCGGCGATGGCCTCAAGCGCATCGAGATGAGCTTCCTCCCCGATGTCTACGTCACCTGCGACGTCTGCAAGGGCCGCCGCTACAACCGGGAGACGCTGGAGGTGAAATACCGGAACCACTCCATCGCCGATCTCCTCGACGCCACCATTGAGGATGCCCTTGAAGTTCTCCGGAACTTGCCGCAGATTGAATCCAAGCTCAGCACCCTGATGGATGTGGGCCTGGGCTACGTGCGCCTCGGCCAGTCCTCCACCACGCTCTCGGGCGGCGAAGCGCAGCGCATCAAGCTGGCCAGGGAATTAAGCAAGCGCCAGACCGGCAAAACCGTGTATATTCTCGACGAGCCCACCACCGGGCTGCACTTTGAAGATGTCCGCCGCCTGCTCGATGTCTTGCTCCGGCTCACCGCCAAAGGCAACACCGTCATCGTGATTGAGCACAACCTCGATATGATCAAATCGGCCGATTGGATCATCGACATGGGCCCGGAGGGCGGCGAAGACGGGGGTGCCGTGATCGCCACCGGAACCCCGGAGGATCTCGTCCGGGTGCCTGGCTCCTATACCGGCCAGGCGCTGGCTCGGCACCTGAATGCGGAAAGGGTCTCGTGAGCAAGTACAATCTCGAACCAATCTCCCTCGAAAAGCTCAGCACCATCCCCATCGCCGAGCGGGGCGGCAAGGTGCAAATCGAACACTTCGCCACTCCGCACACGCCGGGTGCGGGCTTCGATGCCTGGCTCCAACGCTTGCCCGCGCTCTTGGCGGCGGATCAGCTTCGCGAACTTGTGCGCGTGATCCGCGAAGCCCGTGCCAAAGACAAACCCGTAATCTGGGGCATGGGCGGCCACGTCGTGAAGTGCGGCCTCAGTCCCATTCTGCTGGACCTCATGCGCCGCGGTTACGTGCAGGCGTTCGTGATGAACGGCTCCACCGCCATCCACGATTTTGAGATTGCGATTGCCGGTTGCACCAGCGAAGATGTGGAGGCCGTCCTCCCCGATGGCCGCTTCGGCAGTGCGGAGGAAACCGGGCGCGAAATGAATGAGGCCATCCGCGAGGGCGTGGCCGCCGGACTGGGCTGGGGCGAGTCCCTCGGCCGCCGCTTGAAAGCCATCGCCGTTCCCGCGTTCGCGCCGCACAGCCTGCTCTTTGAGGCTTACCGCGCCGGCGTGCCGGTCACCGTCCATGCGGCCATCGGCACGGACACCCCGCATACCCACCCCGCCGTCGATGCGGCCGCGCTCGGCGTCGCCACCCATCAGGACTTCCGGCTTTTCGCCCGGCTCGTCGCCATGCTCGATGGCGGCGGCGTCTACATCAATCTCGGCTCGGCCGTCGTGCTGCCGGAGGTTTTTCTCAAAGCGATTTCGCTCGTGCGCAACCTGGGTCATGAGGTGAAGGGCTTCCACACCGCGAACTTCGATTTCCTCCAGCACTACCGGCCCACCGTCAACGTCGTCAAGCGGCCGCACGCCGGCGCGGGCGGCAGCGGCATCGCCCTCACGGGGCATCATGAGATCATGGTGCCCCTGCTCGCCGCCATCCTCATTGAGGGGGATGCCGCATGAGCGCTCCGCTCCTCCCGGAGGATCCCGTCTCGCCATCCCCCGTCTCGCCATCCACTAATCCGTCTTATCTGGATGCGCCGGCCGCGTCCGAGGGCGATCTTGCGAGCCAAGTCCGCATCCTGAGCGAGCCGTCCTTGTCGGATGGCCCGCAATTCTCGATAACGGAGCCCCCGCCCGCCCGGCCCTATCCCTTCTGGGGATGGCTCGATCTGCTGCTCTTTGTGGTGATCCTCGTCGCCTCCATGCTCGGAGCCGCGATCCTGGTTTCCGGCTTCAATTTCGGCATCGTCGCCGCCGGCTATCCGCAATACTCCATGAGCCTTGCCCAGGTTGCCGTGCTGCTCCAGTTGGCCGGGTTCGGCCCGGCGCTCTTTCTGCTCTCCCGCATTCTGCGGGCGCGCTACGGCCGGGGCCTTCGTGCCGCCGTGCAGCTCAAGCCCATGCGTCAGGTTGGGCTCTATGCCGGCATCGGCCTTGCCACCGCGATGCTCGTCTCGGCCCTCAACATCGTCTTCAAGCTCCAGGATCTGGACATGCCCATGAACGAGTTGATCAAGTCGGACGCGGATCTCTTTGCCATCGGCATTGCCGCTTTCACCTTCGGCCCGCTCTTCGAAGAAATCATTTTCCGTGGCTTCCTCCAGCCCCTCTTCGTCAAGCGTATCGGTCCCGCGGCCGGCATCCTCGCCGCGTCCGTCCTCTTCGCGCTGCCCCATGGTGCGCAGTATGGCTGGCACTGGCAGTTGATCCTCATCATCACGATTGCCGGGTTGGTCTTCGGAGTCATCCGCTGGCGCGCGGAATCCACCACGGCCTCCACCATCGCCCACGCCACCTATAACGGCTTGCTGCTCATGGGTGCGGTCATCCAGCGCTTGCAGGGAAACGGCTGATCCCCCCGCGCACGCCGCAATGCGGAATCCGGCAAAACGCTCGGCCCGCGATCTTTGGAAACCGCTGAGGTCGGAGTTACACTGAGATCGCCTCGCCGGAGGATAGGGCAATGCAGGGATGCAACCCGAGCGCCGAGCGATGTGCCAACTCGGGGCGGGTGTACGCCCGCCCCGCCTGCCCATTTAGCTGGCCGGAAAGCGAAAAATCCTGGGGTCGCAGGGGCAAAGCCCCCGAAGCCGATTTTGCAATCAACAGAGGGCGCTCAGCTGCCCAATGCCCAGCTCCCCCGCCCCTCAGCCCGCCTGCGCCAGACGCGACGCGAGTTCCACGAACGTCTTCACCGCCACGCCCGTCGGCCCTTTCGGCATATACGCTTTCTGCGATTCGAGCCACGCCGTGCCCGCGATATCCAGATGCGCCCACGGTGTTTCCTCGGCAAACTCCTCCAGGAATTTCGCCGCCGTGCATGCGCCGCCCCACCGTCCGCCCACATTCGCGATATCCGCGAAATCGCTCTTCAAATACTCCCGGTACTCCGCGTCCAGAGGCATCGGCCAGAATCGTTCGCCCGCCGCCTTCGCCGCATCGGCCACTCTTGTTTCGAGATCCTTGTTGTTGCTGAACAAGCCCACATGCTCGTAGCCGAGCGCTACCACCACCGCTCCGGTCAGCGTAGCCGCGTCCACCAGATGCGTGCAGCCCTGGCGCTTCGCGTACGTAATCGCGTCCGCCAGAATCAGGCGGCCTTCCGCATCCGTGTTCAATACCTCAATCGTCTTGCCGGAAAGCGATTTCAGAATGTCTCCGGGGCGCATCGCCCGGCCCCCGGGCATGTTCTCCACCATCGGGATAAACGCGGAAACCCGCACGTGCGGCTTCAGAGCCGCAATCGCCTTCATCGCTCCCAGCACCGCCGCGCCGCCCGCCATGTCGTATTTCATCTTCTCCATGCCATCGGCGGGCTTGATGGAGATGCCGCCCGAATCGAAGGTCACGGCCTTCCCGATCAGTGCCAGATGGATCTCTGTCGCGGCCTGTTCGGGTTTGTAGCTCAAGTGGGCAAAGAAGGGCGGCTCTTCGCTGCCCACGGCCACTCCCAGCAGCGCGCCCATGCCCAGTTCCTCCATCTGCCCCCGATAGAGAACGTCGATCTCCAGTCCGCTTGCCTGCGCCAGGTCCTTCGCCTTCTCCATCAGCGCGCGGGGCGGCAGAAGGTTCCCCGGCATATTGGCCAAGCTCCGCGCGTAATTTTGCGCCTCCCCCAGAATGCGCCCCTTCGTCAGCGATCCCTGGAAGTTGGCCGAACCCGCTTCGGTGGCGATGCGGAAGAGCGCGAAGATCTTCTCGTCCTTGTCTGCGGTCTTGTATTCGTTCACCTCGAAATCGCCCGTCAGTGCGCCGCGGGCAATCGCCGCGACGTTCTCCTCCGTCGCCGCCATCGGGTCCAGGCACAGAGTCGCATCCAGAATCGATTTTTGCTTCAGGGTCCGCACCGCCGTTGCCGCCACCTGCCCGAACAGCGCCGGCGTCATCTCCTCGCGCTCCCCGCAGCCCACCAGCAGCACCCGCTGGGCCCGCACCCCATAGATGCGGTGGAGCAGCAGCGTGTCGTGGGCTTTCGCCTTGAACTCGCCCGTACGGTACAGCTCCCGCAGCATCCCGCCGGTGGCCCGGTCCGCTTCCTCCATCACGCTCGAATGCAGATCGTTCGAACCCTTCTTCACCGCGTATCCGGGCAGCACCAGACATCCGGCCAGGATTTCCGTCGCCTTCGCATCCAGCAGTTCGAGATTCATGCCTTGCTCCTCCGTCAAACTCTATCGCAACCCGTCCGCGTGCCCGGCGCTTTACCGGTACTTGTCGCGCACCGCCCGCATCGCCTGCCGCGCCTCGCTCTCCATGGTCTTGTTGCGCTCCGCTTCTCTCTTATCGTGCAACTGCTTGCCCTTCGCCACGCAGATCTCAATCTTGATGCGGCCGTTCTTCAGGTAGAGCTTCGTGGGGATCAGCGCCAGCCCCTTCTCCCGCGTCTTCTGCAGAAGCTTATCGATCTCCGCCCGGTGCAGCAGCAGCTTCCGGTCCCGCCCCGGCAGGTGGTTCATGATGTTGCCGTGGGAGTATTCGCTGATGTGCGCGTTCACCAGCCACGCCTCGTTGTTGCTCACCCGCGCGTACGCTTCGCGCAGTTGCACCTTGCCCGCCCGCGCCGCCTTCACCTCCGTACCGGTGAGCGCCATCCCCGCCTCAAAGCCCTCCAGCAGATGGTAGTCGTGCCGCGCCTTGCGGTTCTCGCTCAGTATCTTGATCGAACTCTTTTGCTCTGCCAAGGGAAATCCTAGTCGGCGGTCTCGTCCCGCGCGATGCCTCGGCGAAGGCCCTCGTCTTCGCCCGGCAAGTTTGTTCTCCACGGGAGGCGGCTGGAAGGCGTCTTTTCCTTCGTAGAGGGTCCGCGCCCCATTCGTAGCCG
The DNA here is from genome assembly GCA_039812845.1 of Bryobacterales bacterium. Taxonomy (GTDB): domain Bacteria; phylum Acidobacteriota; class Terriglobia; order Bryobacterales; family Bryobacteraceae; genus JACTMJ01. The sequence continues at coordinate 6,732 of JBDIBK010000001.1, read as the reverse complement.
TATTTTAGCACGCGGACAACTAGGCGGATGTCGCTCTTTCCATGACTAACAAATTCAGAATCAAGCACTTAGCGTGCTGGGCCGCCCTTCTTGTGGCGCTCGCGGGCCTCACTCTTCCCGGTCCAGCCCGTACCCGCAAGGGCGACAAGCTCTTCACCCAGGCCCGCGCCGCCGAAGCCACCCGCGATTACCTCAAGGCCTACGATCTCTACCAGCAGGCGCTCAAAGAAGATCCCGGCGACACCCGCTATCAGCTTGCCTATGAGCGCACTCGCTTCCGCGCCGCCCAGGAACATTTGAAGCAAGGCCAGCAGCTCCGCAAACGGCACCAGTATGCGGAAGCGGCCGCCGCCCTCGAAAAGGCCATTCTGGTTGACCCCTCCCTCGATATCGCCCGCCAGGAGCTCGACGAGGTGCGCGAGTTGATCCGCAAGGAAGAGGCGCAAAAAGCGGCACCCGGCGAAGCCGCCTCCGCCCCGGCCAAAACCGGCGAGGAGTTGGCCGAAGAACGCCGGCGGCAGGTGCTCGAATCTCTCCAGGCCCCGCCCGAATTGAAGCCCATCTCCCGCAAGCCCCTCAACCTGGTGATCAACAACCAGACACCCAAGGTCATCTTTGAGACGGTCGGCAAGCTTGCTGGCATCAACGTCCTCTTTGACCCGCAGTTTCTCCAGCAGGCCGGCAGTACCCGGCGCGACATCCAATTGGTCAATGCTTCCCTCGAACAGGCCCTCGATTACGTCGCCCTGCTCACGAAAACCTTCTGGAAGCCTGTCACCGGCAACGCCATCTTCGTCACCCAGGACGACCCCAACAAACGCCGCGAATACGCGGATTGGGTCGTCAAGGTCTTCTATCTCCGCAACGTCAACGGTGCTCAGGAGCTCACCGAAATCGCCAACAACATCCGTCAGGTCACCAACTCGCGCTTTCTCTTCCCCGTGCCCAGCCAGAACGCCCTCGTCGTCCGCGCGGAAAAGGACCAGGTTCTCCTAATTGAAAAGCTCGTAAACGACCTCGATAAGCCCAAGCCCGAAGTCGTCATCGATGTAATGGTCTTCGAGGCCAGCCGCAACAAGACCCGCGACCTCGTTTCGAGTTTCCTCAGCGGCACGACGAACGGCCTCAGCATACCCTTCGGCTTCACGCCACGGGCCGGCCTCGCGCTGCCCGGCACCACCCCGAGCACCCCCGACAACAAGAACGACACCCCCACCGCCAGCGCCATCCGCCTCGGGCAGATCACCCGCCTCTCCACCAACGATTTCTCCGTCAATCTGCCCAATGCCGTCTTCAGCGCGTTGATGTCGGATAACACCACCCGCCTCATCCAGTCGCCCCAGTTGCGCGCGCTCGATGGCCTCGAAGCCACTCTCAAGGTCGGCAGCCAAGTGCCCATTGCGCAGGGCGCATTCACATCGGGCATCGGCGGCGGCACCGGCGGCTTGCCCTTCGCCAACACCCAGTTCAACTTCCAGCAGGTGGGAACGGAGGTCGTCGCCACCCCCCGCGTGATGGGCGACGACGAAGTTTACCTCAAGCTCCGCATCACCATCTCGAGCGTCCTCGAACGCATCGATGTGGGTGGCGTGCAGCAGCCCGTCATCGGCAATCGCGAGATTAACCACGAAGTGCGGCTGCGCGCCGGAGAAGTGAACCTGATCGGCGGGCTCATGAGCCAGGAAGACACCCGCAATCTCTCCGGGACCGCCGGCCTGGCCAACATCCCCATCCTCGGCCGTCTCTTCAGCGGCGAATCCGTCATCAAGCGCGATCAGGAAGTCTTCATTGCCCTGGTTCCCCGCATCGTTCGCAAGTTCCAGATTGATGAAGAAAACACCCGCGCCGTCGCCGCCGGGACTGACCAGATCATCAAGCTCAATTACGAAGCGGTCCCTGCCGGGGAAGACGCCTCCGGCGCGGCCTCCGCGTCCCAGTCCCCGGCCGGGCCTGCCGTCCTTCTCCCTGGCGTCCCCGTCGTCGGCGCACCCGCCGAAGGAACTGCCCCGGCACTCCCGCCCCCGGTGGCTCAGCCCGCCGCGGAACCGGGTGCGCCGCCCGCTCCCGGTCCGGAGAACGGCTCCGCCGCCTCCACCCGTGGCGCGCCTAACTTCTCACGGTCCGCTCCCGGCGTCGAAGCTTCGGGGCCGGGGCGATCCGGCCGTGGCATCGCGAGTGAACGTGCGGCCGCGGCCCAGGTAGGCGGCCAGGGAGTAGGTCTCCCGGAAATTGCCAAAATGTCCGGGCAGGTCGCTGCCTCGTCCGCCACCCTTCGCTTCTCTCCCCCAGGCCTCGTCGTGCAAACCGGATCCACCTTCACCCTGGTGCTCGATAGCCAGCAGCTTCAGGATTTTCACGGTGCCTCCATGCGCGTTGACTTTGACCCCAAAGTTCTGCAGTTGAAGGAAGTCCGGCAAGGCTCGCTTCTTTCGGCCAGCGGCAAGAGCTTCAGCCTGGAAACCAAGCCCGATGCCGCCGCGGGGAATGCCGCTGTCACCGTTTCGCTTCCGTCCGGCGAAGCCGGCGTAACGGCGAACGGTTCTCTGGCCGTCCTTCAGTTTGAGGCGGTCGGCGTCGGCAGCACGGTTGTAAACCTTTCCGGCCTCGCGCTCCGCAACGCCAAGGCGGAAGTCATCGCGGCCGCGTCTCCGGTTGCCACCATCCGGGTGCAATAAGCGATGCCTCAGACAACCCCAGCCCGCAACGAACAGCGCCGCCGCCGTCAGCGCGGGCTCACCCTCGTGGAGCTGATCGTCGCGTTCACCATCCTCACGCTGCTCACCTCCATGGCCGTTCCCCTCGCACGCTACCGCGTCCAGCGCGAGAAGGAGCGCCTCCTCCGCCAGCACCTCACGGAGATCCGGACCGCGATCGACCGCTACAAGGATATGGCCGATCAGGGCCTCCTCGGCCGCATCGATCAGCAGACTTACGGCTATCCCGAATCGCTCGATCAGCTCGTCGAGGGTGTGGAAATGGCGGATAAGACGAAGGTCCGCTTCCTCCGCCGCATCCCCGTTGACCCGATGACCCGCTCGAAGGATTGGGGCCTGCGCAGCATGCAGGACGATCCCGGCTCGCTCTCCTGGGGCGGCCAGAACCTCTTCGATGTCTACACCAAGAGCTACGACCGCGCGCCCGACGGCACGCCCTATTCGGAATGGTGACGCTATGCTGAGACGCTACTCCCGCCGCGGCTTCACCCTTGTCGAACTGCTGATCGTGATGACGATCCTCTCCATCCTCATCTCGATGGCCGTGCCCATCTATCAGCGTTCCATCCAGCGCGCCAAGGAATCCGTCCTGAAGCAGAATCTGTTCACCCTCCGCACCGTCATCGACGAGTACACTTACGACAAGCAGCGGGCGCCCCAGTCCCTCCAGGACCTCGTGGAGTACGGCTACCTCCGCGAAATTCCCGTGGACCCCATCGTCGGCTCGCGCACGGATTGGATTATCGTCATGGAAGACGCCGTAGCCTCCGTCGATCAGACCTCCCCCGGCATCTTCGACGTCAAGAGCTCCTCCGGCGACGTTAGCCTCGAAGGCACTCCCTATAACGAGTGGTGACGCGCGTTCCCGCCCGCGGTTCCCTCCACCCCCGGTTTCCACCCTCCAGGGTGCATTGGTTACTTTTTACGCACTTGATAGTTGAATCGGGAACTTTTTTCACCCACACCCTCCCCATTTTGGGGGTAGTCCGCCAACAACGTCGTCATCGCTGCTGCAAGAGATTTTGTTAAGACGGAAGCACTTACGCGCGGGCGGGGAGAAATTGGCTGGTTTGGCACCGCACGTGCTTGCCTATTCTGCGGAATAGGCATTAATAAAAAGAACCGCCCGGGCGGAAGTGAGGCTGGGTACGGAAGCCCGGGCGGGAAGTTGCTAATCAGGCACCTTTCGCTCAAATTGTAACTGAAACGTTAGGCGATGGGGGGAAGTTTATATCCCTTCATCGCATCTTTTTGCAGTTGTTTCGTCTTTAGGCTCTTTTTTCTCTCGATTTCTCCCGATTTTTCCCGAATAGTCCCCCAATAGCCCTCGCCGTCGCAGCGCCCCGCGTCGCAGCTCCTCAGCGTTCCGGGATATGCGTCATGCCGCCTGGATGGGCGTCGTCGGTGCCGTCCGCGCCTCTACCGCTGCTTCTCTCGTTCCAGCGCGTACGTCAGCGATGCCGCGGGCACGTCCCATTTCATTGTTGCCTTGTTTCCCAGAAATCCCAGGTCCTTCACGCCCTGGCGCGTCGTGTAATAGCCGTCGGCGATCATCCGCCGCGCCAGCGTGAAAAATTCGATCCCGGGCCGGAGCGCCGCCGAGTCGTTCTTCGTGTACGCGATCAGGTCGAGCATCGCCGTTTGCTCTCCGGGCGCTGCCTCGACAAACTTCTTGCCGTATTTCGAGAGCATCGCTCCATCCAGCCACAGGATGCCGCCCGTGTACGCGTTGCCGATTTCGTCCGCCTTGCTGCAGATCAGATCGATGAACTCGTGCGCCCCCACATCCGCCGCGCTCGGGCCGCCCTCGTCCGCGGGAATCGTCAGCTCCGCCAGCCGCTTCATCGTCGCCATTTCATGCGCGGTGAAGAACCTCGCCTTGTAGACGCCCGTCGCCTTCTTCTCCGCGCTCACCTGGTGGTGCGCGTGCTCCTGCGCCTCAAGGGACGCCGCTCCCGCCGTCACCGCCGTTGCCACGCCCAGCCCCTGGAAAAAGCCCCGCCGGGAGACGTGCTCCTCGCTCTCATTCCGCGCTTCGTTAGACATTGCCTTTCCTCATCTCCTCGGCCAGATAGTCCGACGTCCGCCACGCCAAGGCGCAGATCGTCAATGTAGGGTTCTTGTCGGGATTGCTCACGAACCCGGCCGCATCCGCCACGAACAGGTTCTTCACGTCGTGGGACTGATTGTAGCCATTCAGCGCCGAAGTCTTCGGGTCCTTCCCCATGCGCACCGTGCCCAGTTCGTGGATAATCGCGCCCGGCACGGAGATCTCCGGTGTTTCAAGGCTCGGCTTGTTCGCACCCAGCAGTTTGCCGCCCATGCGGTCGAAAATTTCCGCGAAGGTCTGCTGCATGTGCTTGGCCTGCCGCAGTTCGTGCTCGCTCCATTCGAAATGGAAGCGCAGCACCGGGATGCCCCAGCGGTCCACCACCTTCGGGTCGATGTCGCAGAACGACTTCTCGTTCGGGATCATCTCGCCCCGCCCGCTCAGCCCAACGTAGCACCCGTACTCACGCCGGATCGCCGCCTTCAGGCTCTTGCCGTACCCCTCCGTCCGCGCGCAGGTGCCGTACGCCCCGCCCAGCGACGGAATGCCGTACCCCCCGCCGATCTCGACATGGTATCCGCGCGGAAAGTCCTTCTTCTTGTCTTCCAAACCCCACCACGGAATGTAGAGATGCCCGCCGCCCATGCCGTCCGAATCGTAGTGCGGCATCCCTTCAAGCGATGGCACGTAGCCCGACATATCCCGGCCCACGGAATCCATCAGGTAGCGGCCCACCACGCCCGAGCTGTTGGCCAGCCCGTTCGGATGCCTCGGCGATTTCGAGTTCAGCAGCAGTCGCGCGGATTCGCACGCGCTCGCCGCCACCACGCACACCCGGCACCGAATCTGCTTCTCTTCCCGCGTCTCCGTATCCACATAGGAGATGGCTTTCACCAGCCCCTCCTCGTCGGTGATCAGCTCGCGCACCATTGCATTGCAGATCACATTCAGGTTGCCCGTCTTCATTGCCGGGAAAATATCCACCTGGCTCGACGAATAGTTCGACGCCGTAATGCAGCCCCGCCCGCATTCCCCGCAGTAGTGGCAGGCCGCCCGCCCGTTGTGATTCTTGGTAATGATCGCCAGCCGCGCCGGCACCGCGCGGATCCCCATCGGCTTCGCCGCATCCCGCACCAGCACTTCATGCACGCGCGGCGGCGGGCACGGCATGAACTTGCCGTCCGGCGCGCTGCGGATGCCCTCAATGCTCCCCGTCACCCCGATGAACTCTTCCGCCCGGTCGTAATACGGAGCCACATCCTCGTAGGTAATCGGCCAATCCCAGCCCAGCCCGTCAAAGCTATGCGGCTTGAAGTCGTAATCCGCGAAGCGCAGGCTGATTCGTCCGTAATGGTTGGTGCGCCCGCCCAGAATCCGCGAGCGAAACCAGCGGAATTGCGAGCCCTTCGCCACCGTGTACGGCTCGCCCGGCATATCCCAGTAACCGTTCGGAGCCGCGAAATAGCCCCACTGCATCTTCCCCGTGTAGTATTCCGCCGCCTCTCCCGCCCCGCGATGGTCATAGTCGTAGGGCATCTTGTGCTCTTTGAAGTCCTTCGCCGGAGTCAGCATCCGCCCCGCCTCGAGCATCGTCACCTTGATGCCCTTCCGCGCCAGCACCCGTGCCACCGTGCCCCCGCCCGCGCCGGACCCGATCACCACCACATCATGCACCGCCGCCGACCGCTTCGCTTGAAACATGTCCGTATTGAATCACAGCTAGATACTGCACGAAAGCGTCAACTTCCTCTTGAACCCCCAAATCAACCGAAACGCACCCGAACCAAATCCCCCCCATCCCCCGGAAAGCCAGTGCCCGCCACATCCCCCGTCGCGTCAGCCGCCGAAAGCGACTAACCCGCCGTCTTACACGCCTGGACCCAGTCCCCATCGGACGAATCCGCTCAAGTGCTGTAGGAAACATGCACCCCTTGTGGAAACACGAGCGTGCCTTTCAGTGTGATTCCC